>NZ_BORB01000049.1:0-25886 GCF_018332955.1 Lederbergia ruris | reverse complement strand
TCATTTTTCGGAAATCATCGTTATACCGTTTCCCATTATTTTTCTTACTCATCGGACACATCCTCCTTAAAAGTCATTGTATAAATTTAACTTAGATGTGTCCATGAAACTATACTAGCATCACTTATCTAGTTAAGGTTTATTATAAGTTATCAAGCACTAGAAGAGTGAGCTGGTATCCAACCTCTTATCAGTGCACCACCTTCTGAATGGTTATCTGCGACAAGGTCACCCCCGTGTCGTCTAACAATCCTTCTTGAAATAGTCAACCCTAACCCGGCCCCTCCGGTTGAACGGTTTCGCGATGCTTCACCACGATATAGTGGGTCAAAAACACGATGAATCACTTCTGAAGAAAAACCTTTCCCCGTATCTTGAACAGTAAAGACCACTCTGTTACCATCCTTATAGCATTGTATGAAAATTTTACCAGCGTGTGGTGTATGTCTGACAGCATTATCCAATAAATTATTTATGGCACGCTCTAATAAATACGAATCGCCCATGATCATACAATCATCTTCGAAATAGTTTGCGATAATAGAGATGTTGTTTTGCTTTGCTAGTGGATTAAGGCTGTCAATCGATTTCTTTAATAAAATAGGAAGATTAACCGTGTTTTTCTTGAGATCCATCTCCAAATATTCCGCCTTTGTAAATGTAAAAAGATCCTCTACAAGACGGGCCAATTGTGATGACTTTTCCTTACAAACGGACAGATACCTTGCTTGTTTATCTGGAGAGTCAGCAATTCCTTCCTCTAGACCATCCAAATAACCTCGTAAGGCGAATAATGGTGTCCGTAAATCGTGGGCGACTGCAGCAATGATAAATCGGCGTTCTTCCTCCAATTCCACTTGTTTTTGCATGGATTCCTGGAGACCTTCTGTCATTATTTGAATTCCGCCATATACTTCCGTAATTTCTTTGATCGGGGACTCAGGTAATTGGACGTCCAAATCTCCTTCCGCGACTTGTCGGACTGCCAAGCTCATTTTCTCAAGTGGGTTGAGAATAAACCTTCTCATGACATAACCGATGATAAAAAAAGCTAACAATAATCCTGTAAATGCTACAATCATCTGAACCCCTCTTGAATTTGGCTGAAAAATCATTACTCTTCCAACTATGCGACCATCTTTCATAATTGAAAACTGTTCTGCTCGCGTAAATGAGCGAACTTTCTTAGGGGAAAATTGGAAAATCTCTTGATTTGATTCGGTTAAAATTTTTACACCCATATCCTCTGCTTGTAACTTTCCTCTTAAATTTTCTTGCCATTGGGGGTCAGACCATTTTTCTGTATTTGTTTCAATGAGGTGGCTCATTTTATTTAAATCTTCCTTCTCAGCTTCATTCGTATCGAAACTAAGTGATTTTGTTGTTAATAAGTGGGCCGTTACGTAAAATACCCATGGCAACATCAAGATTAAAAGCAAACTAAATATAGATAATGTACGAATACGAATTGATCTCATTTTATTCTCCTTTAAAACGGTAACCTATACCCCAAACATTAAATATATATTTTGGTTTGTTTGGATCGTACTCAACTTTCTCACGTAGGCGGCTAATATGGACACGGACAGTATGTTTATCGCCAATTCCATCCCAAAATTTATCAAGTAATTGATCATAAGTAAAAACAATTTGCGGATGCTCGGCAAACAGTCGCAATAATTCATATTCTTTTGGTGTAAGTGAGATATATTTTCCCTCTACAAATACTTCTCTTGTGGATAAATCCAAAGTGAGACCACCGTAATCCAAGATTTTCCCGCTAAATCCCTTCTGGGAACTAGAGCGTCGCAATACAGCTTTCACTCGGGCAATAACCTCACCCGGAGATGCGGTTTTAACTATATAATCATCCCCCCCAATTGCCAACCCACGAATTTTATCTACATCATCACTGAGAGCGCTCAGGAAGAGGATAGGAATGTTACTCTCCTCCCGTACCTGCCGGCAGAACTCGAAACCATTTAGTCCCGGCATCATGATGTCAAGAATGATGCAATCAATTGTAACCTGCTTAAGTACGGACAGTGCTTGATCGCCGTTATAAGCAGTTTTTACATAGAAACCGTCATTTTCCAAGAAGTCTCTTAATAGTTCAACAATGCTTTTATCATCATCTACAACCATAATCGTCTGTTTTTCCTTCACAAAATCCTACCTTCCCTTCGATGCTAGTTTAAGAAACGAACCTTCCATCGAAATCTACTTTCAGTATATCACTGTTTCAACAATGACTTAAATCACTGTTTTTGTGATGGATTGTGATTGTTTTGTGACCTTTTTGTACAATCATTTGAGACATTTAAAGGTTATTCTTTAATTGTGAAGTTGATAGGCGAATGTTCACTATAAATAAAGTATTTCGCCTCAATTTACTATTTGAAGGGAGGTACACATATGGGTTTCGAAACATTCTTTCCATTCGGTGCTTTGTTTTGCCTTACACTTTTCTGCTTTATGGCGGTTCGAATCTTTGAAATTCGCTATCGTTATAAAGATTCCAATCAGAAAGACAGGGACATAACCATGATTCTTAAAAATCGGTTAGCCAAGGAAGAAATTAATGAAGCTGAGTATCAAAGGTTGAAAGAGCTTCTTACAAAATAAAAGAACAATTCTTGTGGCAAGGGCTCAAATTAATTGCCAGAAAGTTTGATTAAAATTTTTAAAAAAATGGAGGACATATGTATGAATGTTCAAATTGTGTTATTTGATGGATTTGATTTATTGGATGCAATTGCTCCTTATGAAGTGTTTGTTGCAGCTGGAATGTACTCAGAGGAGGAAATAATAGTTAAACTAGTTTCCGCTGAAGGTGAACGAATGGTGACAAGTGGGGTGAATCAATTACAACTCCAAGCAAGCGGCAAAATTGATTTATCCTCTAAAGGAATCATTCTTGTACCAGGGGCATCTGGTTCTGTTCATGATAATGGGCCAGATTCCATTCCAGTAAAATTAAAAAAAGCCACTGAAACCGAGTTAAATAATCTACTACGAGAAGCAATGAAGAAAGCCGATATTTTACTTTCCACAGTTTGTGGCGGATCTCTCATTTTAGCAATGGATGGTTTATTAGAAGGCCGCCATGCAGTAACGCATCATATGGGAATGGGTCTTTTGAGTGCTACCAACGCTATTCCAGTTAATGCCCGTATCGTAGATGATGGCGATCTTGTTACTGGCGGTGGCGTTACTTCAGGGCTCGATGTTGCGCTTTATTTAGTTGAGCGAGAGTTAGGTTCCCGTATAGCACATGCTGTGGAACAACTATTTGAGTACGAGCGCAGGGGCACAGTTTGGAAAGCTGAAGGACATGCACCTAAAGAAAGCAAACATGAAAATCCAATGGAAACGACAAGTTCTCGCTCCTCTAATCAAACTGATACTGATAAGAGCTTTAATTTCCAAGGAAAATGGGATACTACGATTTCCACTCCTATTGGCGATCTTTCCGTTTTATTAGATTTATCTTCTGAAGATGGTCGTATAGTGGGAACTGCAAAACAAGGGGATAATATTGCTACGCTGGACAACGCTGTACTGGAAGGGAATCAATTAAAATGGTCCATGAAAGTGACGAAGCCTATGCGTCTTACATTAAAATTTATCGTTTCTGTAGATGGAAACAATATGTATGGTGAAGCAAAGGCTGGTATGCTTCCCTCATCCAAATTAATGGGACATCGTATATCTTAAGGATGGAGTTGTATTATGTATTCATTTATTGTATTTGCTCATGTATTAGGTGCTTTATTGCTTGGTAGTTTTCTAGCTTTTCCATTTGCGTTTAAATCTCTTTTGTCACGATCAGGTAATGAATTGAAAATAGCTGTTAAAACATTAGTAGGCTTTACCCGCTTTGCCCATTATGCATTAATTTTGTTAATCATTACAGGAGGATGGATGGTAATGGGATATGCCACTTATCCTTCTTTGTTATGGGTGGTGCTATCATTAATCCTGTTTATGCTGATTGGTGCCTTGATAGGTATGATACAAAATAACTTGAAACGAGTTATTTTTGCTGAGGATCCTGACAATGCGTTACAACGAAATAAAGCCAAACTTAATACACTCGGTTGGTTTACATTTCTGCTTATTTTTACTGTTGTTTTTGTTATGACAAATCGCAGTTTATTTTCCTAAATATTAGAGAAGAGGATAACGATAAAAATGAAAAAGAACATTTGGATCATTTTTTTAATCGTATCGTTCATGTGGGTCATGCATACATTTTCAAAAAATTTCATGGTCGATCCCACTTTTCAGAACTTTCTTGCTAGAAAAGATGAAGTTCTAACCAACGAATCATTATGGATACTTATGATCAGATTACATATCATTTTTGCTATTATCTCACTAATCACTGGCCCCTTGGGTGTGATCAAGAAATTACGAATTAAATCTATCCAATTTCATCGTTGGAATGGTCGAGTCTATGTACTGTCTATTTTGTTAAACTTTATCCCTGGTGTTTACGTTTCTTTTTTTGCAACAGGAGGATGGTTGAGCACCATTGGATTTCTCGTTTTAAATACACTATGGTTTGGTACAACAATTCTAGGCTTTATCAATATTAGAAGAAAAAACGTGATAAAGCATAGTTCATGGATGTTAAGAAGCTTCTTTCTTGCCTTTGCCAATATGTTCATCTACATCATTGTGGCCATTTCACACAATGCCTTGCAATTTTCATATGGTACTTCCTACACAATTGCTGTATGGCTATGTTGGGTGATTAGTTTATGCATTGCAGAAACCATGATAAGAAAAAAAGTATTTATATAATTGGATATTAATATTAATGTGGTGTACGAAGAAATCTATGGTGCTGATTTTTCCACACGATAATCCCAATGCCCAACTTTAGAAAAGTATAGAATAAGTGTTACCCAATATGATTAACCTGTCAAACTTTGAGATTCTTGATATGAAAGAGAGTGAATATAATTACAGATTCTTAATAAAGTCAAATACTTCACCACCTTTGAAGCTGGTGGATATTCTAGTGTCGCTGGTTTACCACCAATTGCAAGATCATTTTCAGAGATATGGGCCTTTTCATATATTTTTGAATGGTTCAACCCTATCCTACACAATTTTAGTGGTGGGTTAGACGTTGTTCAGCATGTATTTTTGATTGTAGCCGCTTTAATTTTTATAGCTTTACTACCAATCGTTTATAAAAGAAAACTTTTAGTTAAAAGTAGTGGGGGACAGTAATTGACAGTGTGCTATTTAATTTAAACACGATTCAGCATTGAAAAATTAAAAAAGAGGGGTACCAACCTGGAGGGCACTGAAATAGTCATCTTGGGAAAATCATTGCAAGAATGGAAACGACTTATCGTTTTCCATTCTCGCTTTTTCATCTTGGAAGCCGTGGATTTCCGTTCCCAGCAGACGCTTTTCTACGGGGCTTTCAGATCGTGCTGTTCCCGTGGGAATTGCGCCTTCCACTCCAATCCACTATTGTCTAATCCCCACTAACGTTCTTTCTCGATTAAAAAATGACTCTTGTCCCGTATACTCAAATTAAGAAAATGTAGGTGGTGCGCCCAATGATTTAAAACCAGAGACCCTTAATCTAAGTCCAT
This sequence comes from Lederbergia ruris, assembly GCF_018332955.1. Taxonomy (NCBI): domain Bacteria; kingdom Bacillati; phylum Bacillota; class Bacilli; order Caryophanales; family Bacillaceae; genus Lederbergia; species Lederbergia ruris. The sequence goes on along the minus strand of NZ_BORB01000049.1, from coordinate 20,268 downwards.
ACATGGCGATATACGATATCGTCGTCCCAAAAGATAATATGCTTCGGCAAATAAATGAATTTGTTGATTTTTCTTTCATCCTTGAGGAGCTCAAAGCAAAATACTGTTTGGATAAGACCGGAAAGCAATCCCTCCCGGTCATTGAAGAAACTTATTATTTGACTTTAAAACCAGAATGGATATTATAGAGTTATTAAGTCTTTAATGAGGTGGTAATATGAGATTAACAAAAGCTACGAACTATGCTCTCCACACCATGCTTTTTTTAGCTGTTAATCCATCCGATGAGCATATAGGTGTGGCAAAATTGGCTGAGCGCCAACAGGTTTCAACGACATATTTATCTAAAATACTAACAAAGTTAGTAAAGTCGGGTATGATTGAATCTGTCTCAGGTGCAAATGGCGGCTATAAATTAAAACCGGGTGGGGAAGAAGTTTCATTACTCGAAGTTATAAAAGCTATTGAAGGTTTGACGCCTATGTTTGATTATTGTCTCAACCACAATCCTGATTGCTTAATTCAGAAAGCGATTGAATCAGCTGAGGAAAAGCTTTTGGATGAATTGAATCAAACACGTATAGTTGACTTGGCTAACAAAATGAATAAGACATCTATATAAATCATGATGTCTTTTACCCGAATTATAGATATTAAAACTCTATTATATATATTAAAGATATGGAGGAAAATAATGATGGAGAAATATGATTGTATTGTAATTGGTGCTGGACCTGCCGGATTAAGTGCAACCTTAACTTTAGGAAGAGCGCGAAGAAAGGTTACCATATTTGATAATGGAACAAATCGAAATCGTGTAACTCAGGAGTCACATGGTTTTTTAACAAGAGAGGGAATTAAACCTCAAGAATTCAAAAATATTGCAATGAAAGAATTAAAATCTTATCCTTCTGTTTCAATTTCGAATGAAACAGTTATTGAGGTAAATAAAGATGATCAAAATGATTTATTTTTAATCAAGTCATCAAATAATAAAACTTATATAACAGAAAAAATACTGTTAGCTACCGGTATTCAAGAAGAATTTCCCTTAACACAGATTAGACAATACTACGGTAAAAGTTTATTCAGCTGTCCTTATTGTGATGGTTGGGAGCTTAGAGACAAGCCGTTAGCTATAATTGCAGAAAATGATGAACACATTATTCATATGACTAAATTGGTTTTTAATTGGTCAAAAGATTTAATCGTTTTTACTAATGGTCATCAACTATTCAACAAAGTACGAAATGATTTTGAAAGTAAAAAGATTAAGGTTTATACAGATGTTATTGAAGACTTACATGGAGATAATGGTAACTTAGAAAGTATTGAATTGGAATCAGGTGATAACATTCTAAGAAGTGGTGGCTTCGTAGTTCCAAGTTTTTATCGCCCAAATAAATTTGCTGAACAATTAAATTGTCAATTTGATAAAAACGGAGGAATTATCACAGACGGTGCTGGACGAACAACAGCAAATGGGATATATATTGCGGGAGAAACCGAAAAGGCAGAGTCCTCTTCTTTGATAATTGCTTCAGCCGACGGCAACAAGGCTGCTTCAAGTATAAACATGGATATAACATTAGATAGATTTTAATATGTAAGCTGATGGGCGATTACAATTATCAAGTATAACCAATCTATTTAAATCCTTTTATATCAATAACTAATGCGATTATAAATGGATAAATTGTAATCGTATTTCTTATTGCATAAGTATTATTTATTTTCGTTAATAGACCTGCTAATAAGAAAGGAAAGTCGGCATTTTCCTAAATTTCTAACATTAACCAAAAATTCTAGTTGAATAAAATTGAGACATTTGTCTTGACTAATCATTTATCACTTTTGGTTAATGGTAAAAATATAAGGCTAATAAGGGATATGAATTGAATTGACAACAATACCCAAAGATAAATAAAGAATTTATTTCTCCCCTGCTTTTTTAGATTCAAGTATTCCTTTGGCAACACTTTCCATAATAATAAGGTCTTGATCTGTTAAACTATCAAGTTGTTTTTCTAGCTGCCTTCTTCTGCTACTTTTCGTCACTTTAGAAGCAGGTAAGAAAAACTCGTCAACGGATACATTTAACAACGATACAAGATCATAAAGTACTTGTATGCTAGGATGTTGCCCTTTGTTCTCAATATTAGTTAAATAACGTGGGTCAATTTCTATCGATGCCCCTACCTGTTCTCGGGTTAAACCTTGTTTTGTACGTGCTTCTTTTATAGCAAGTCCAAACACTTTAAAATCATATTTATCTTCTTTTTTACGCATAATAAACCACCCCTATACATTCTACTGTTCCTATTAAATTAGAAACAGGTATAGGAAAACGTACTATGTATTTACACAGTTCATGTTGTGTACTTCATACAATAAAAGATACTGCCATACGGCAATAAAAAAAACCGTTATCTGGCAGTACCCTTTTCATGCCTAAAATAATATTCCCTTTCCGGACGACGGTTTAAATAGCTGCCGTCTCTCTTTTTATACAGAATTTATAAATGGTGTATGGTGTATGAAGTTTAATCTTTTTTAAAAAGATGACGGCTCCTAGGAGGTAGTCGTCATGCAATATATTGTTATTCAACAATGTTTGATTTCTGACCCCTTATTAAAAAAGGTTATTCATCTACCCTAGATAAAAACGCTCATAAATGTGGTTTTTTAAAACATATAGGACGAACTATGAAGACACATAAACAGACTGAGCAATCTGCTTATGTGTCTTTTTCGTTTGCTGAAAACTTTTTTAAAAGTTTTTTTCAAAATATGCAACAAACAGCCCTTTCGTGTCGGGACTTAGTACGAAAGGAAATAATAGAGCAGAACTCACTTCCTTTCATGGCGAGAAAGGAGGTGAGAAATCATGAAGCCATCTTCTTTTCAGACTACCATAGAAAATCAGTTTGATTATATCTGTAAGCGCGCGATGGAAGATGAACGCAAAGACTATTTCAAACATTTGTCGAGAATTTCAAAACAAGAAGTTTCCTTCTCTGATACAGGGGATTATCTCGTCAATCAGTTTTCTACTATCGATAACTATTCAGGTGATTTACAGATCTTCACATTGAACGGTTTTAGTATTGGTGTGGAAAGTGATTTGTTAAGTGAAGCATTACGGAATCTGACGGATAAAAAGCGTAAGATTATTTTACTTTATTACTTTATGGATATGAGCGATACGGAAATTGCAGAGTTATTGAAATTAAATCGTTCAACAGTCTATCGTCACCGAACTAGTGGACTAGCTTTTATTAAAAAATTCATGGAGGAGAGTACAGAATGAAAACAAAATATCCTATGATTCCCTTCTCTCTTATTGTAAAAGCGAATGATGGTGATACAGAAGCAATTAATTATATTGTAAAACACTACAGAGGTTATCTTTCAAAACGCTCCCTTCGATTAATGAAAGATGAATACGGAAATTCACACATGATAGTTGATGAAACGTTACGCGGTAGATTGGAAACTAGATTAATTACCAAGATTTTAGCTTTTGAAATCAAATAATCAATTCTCCATTCGCGGAAGCGTGTTGGAGCGTTCACGCTTCCTGATTAGTAGTTTGTCATTCTATTAAAATATGCTGTCTCGGTGTATTTTAATAGGCTGACAAGCCAATGTTCTTTGACAACTGAATAAAAAGTGATCGAATACATTTCGGTAGAGATTGAGCCGACGGACTGATACGCCATGACTTTGCAAATAATGCAAAACGAGCGATTGTTTTCAGCGATCCGTAAGTGTCTTTTGGACAAGTCACTGCCATGACTTCTCTATCGTGATAATGATACTCCTATACAGCCACAGCCCGAGCGTTTAGAGCGTCACAGGCAATGGGTATAGCTGCATGCGAACCATGCAGGGGTGAAATTCCCGTGAGCTTAACCAAAGCTGTTCGATTGCTTATATATCATTGGATTTGGGAGAAGTTGTAGTTCATGCCACCATATAAAAGTATCTACTCTAGATGCAACTTAAAATTCATTTATTTTAAATAGTGCGTTATAATTATAGGCGAATATTGAAGTTTTCCTAGCCTATAATGGAAAGGAGTATCAATGATAACAGTCACTAAAAAAGACTTAATTGAGCTAGGATACGGAACTTCTTTTTCAGCAGATATCATTAAAAAAGCAAAAGAATTAATGATTACAAAGGGACATTCCTATTATGAGTCTAGGAAGCTAGATAGAGTCCCTCGTGAAGCTGTAGAAGAAATTCTTGGAATCAATTTTTCAGATGACAACAGGTCTGATTAGTTTTTGCACGGTAAGGAGTAAAAACTATGGCTAAAGACCCGATTAAAAAAGCGAAAAATGGTACTTACTATTTTCGTGCAAATTTAGGATATGATTCTAAAGGGAAAAAGATTCAAAAATATCGTAGTGGATTTACTACTAAAAAAGAAGCAAGAGAAGAATACTCGAAGCTGCTGCTTATGAAACCAGAAGAATTAAGTGAAAACAAGAACAAAATGTTGTTTGAACATTATATCTTTGAGATTTTTCTTCCTTGGTATAAGACACAAGTAAAGCTCAGAACGTATGAAAATCGTTTACCAAGTATTAAGAAGCACTTTCCTTACTTTTACAAAATGGCTGTTCCTGATATTGAGCCCATTGATGTACAAAATTGGCAACTGAAATTATCAAAAAACCTAAAATCTTCATATGTAAGAGCAGTTCAAGGGTTGTTTTCTGTTGCTATGGATAGAGCGATTGTATTAAGCATTACAACAACAAATCCTTCTAAGATTATTGGAAATGTAAAAAAGCAAAAGACAAAGATTGACTTTTGGACAAAAGATGAATTTGAAAAAGTAATCTCTTTCATTTTTAAAGAGGATTACTACCAACATTTCCTTTTTGTTTCTTTATGGTTCTTGTTTATGACAGGAATGCGAATCGGCGAAGCTACCGCCATTCAATGGGAGGATGTTGATTTTGATTCGGGGATACTAACCATCAACAAAAATCTTTATTACAAAAACCAAACAAATTACAAATTTGTTGAACCAAAAACAAAAGCAAGCGTTCGACACATTGTGCTTGATGAGTGTACATTAAATATTTTATCAGAATGGAAAAATGTGCAACAAGATCTTATCAAGACAGATTTTGTGATGAGTTACAATGGCATTCCAACACAAAAACATACTCTCGCACATGCTATTGAGCGTTACGCTAAACTAGCTGGGATTCACCGAATTAGAATTCATGGATTACGTCACTCTCATGCTTCGTTACTTATTAGTATGGGAGAAAACCCGCTCATCATTAAAGACCGTCTAGGACATGAAGATATTGAAACGACTTTAGGAACATATGGACATCTTTATCCTAATAGTAACTTTGAAGTGGCTAACAAACTAAATGGAATCATAACATTCAAACAAGCTAAACAAAACTATGATTCCTCACCGAAAAATCAATTCACTGTTGACTATTTAAGAAAACAAAAAGTGCAATAAAAGTGCAATGAAAAATAAAAAAGAGCCAAAAACCCTTGATACACAAAGGTTTCTAGCTCTTCTACAACTACTCCCACTCCAAGTTTGCAGGTGGCGTCAAAACGTTGCTATATCAATGTTCTTCGCACCTTCAAATTGTTTTGGCGGGGATTCTGGCGGAACTTATTTTTTTATTGCTTGATTGCCATTAAATGAAATACCTGACTTTTCTGCGGTCTGTATTTTTATATTACCTGTCATTTCTTCGGCGATAAGTTCATCTACTCCTGACCACATATGTGAATAATGTTTTAACGTAATCTCTGGACTGGAATGCCCCATACGCTTCGAGAGAATTAAAACAGAGATGTTAAATTCATTAATTAGATAAGATGCATGCGAATGTCTAAGCCCTTTAGCTTGAATACGATGAACATTTGCAAGCTTTGCATAACGTTGAATGATTCTAGCAATTGTCGATTTAATCATTGGCGTTCCGTCATAACTAAAAACGAAATCGTCAATCCCTATTTTTGATTGTCGCTGTTTCCACTCTTTTAAAATTTGTATCGTATCCTCATCTAAAGAAATGATTCGCTTTCCATCCTCTGTTTTTGTATAAGCTTTTCGTTTCCAATCATTTTTATTTTTTAAATACAAGGAATGATGAACTCGAAGCCGTTTGTTTTGGAAATCAACATCTTCCCACCATAAAGCTGTTCCTTCATTCACACGTATCCCAGTCATGAAATACGTCCATAATATTACAAAACATAAATGTTCATAAAAATCATCCAAACAAATCACAGAAATAACTTTTTCAAACTCTGTTTTTGTCCAATAAGGAACAACTGCTTTTCCTTTGGCGATTGCTTTCACCTTTTTAGAAACATTCACTTCTAAATATTGCATATCAACTGCCATATCTAGACTTTTACGAAACATACCAAATACCAAACTAGCATATGCCTGGGAATATCCTGCCCCTTTATCAGAAAGTAACCAGGTTCGATAACGTTGGACATCTTCTACAGTTAAAGAACGAAGCTCAATGTTTGAAAAGCGATCTCTCATGCTTTCTAAGGTTCGTTTGCGAACGTAAAAAGTACTTTCTTCCACTTCTGTTTCATAAGCTGGAATGTACACAGTGTCCATGAATTGACCATATGTCATGTGATAATTCCCATAACCATTTGCTTTATGGTATTCATTTTTCACCCGTACCAATTCCTTATAAGCTTGTAAAGCAGAAGTAAACTTTTTTCCTTGTTGATTTGTACGTCCCTTTTTACGAAGCCGCTTTCCAGTAATGCGATCCGTTCCTAACTCCGTTTCATAAAAGTATTGTCCATTGTTATCAATATAGACCCCTGCATATTTGGTTTTAGCCATGACTGTCTTCCTCCAATTCTAGTTCACAACCTAGAATCGATTCGACTGTCATTTTTGGTACACGCCCTAAGCGTTTATTATTATAAAATGGATACCCTTTTTGTACCATCATTTGCTTAGCTTGTCTAATAATTCGTATTGAAGTATATTTGGGGTACCCAAGCTGAATTAAATCATCTTTTGTAATCAGTTCCTTCATTAATATATACCTCCTTTTTCATCAACAGAGGAATACATACTAGAAACAACGATTCACTAATCTATTTAAAAATCAGACGGCTGTTGGTTACAGCTCCACGGGAATTTCACCCCTGCAAGTATTTCTTCCAGCCCCACTCATAGCTTGCGACGCTTTGAACGCTCGAACCATGACGGTAGGGGAGTATCATTATCTATACTGATGGGTTATCGCCAGCAATCCACCACGATTGCATTAGATTCACAAATTACCGCTCGTTCCTAACGAAAGTCATGGCGTATGAATCAAGTGGCTCATCATCAGTAGAACGTATCTGATTTTTTGTTTATACTGCACGGCGTTATCTTCCGTGCTTTCTTTGTCAAAGAACAAATATATGATGAATGAAAGGGAAAACCTAACCATTCTGTATTCAAATTTTGAAAGCTAAAACAGATTGCATAAGCTTCGCTCGTAAGCGTTCGCGTGTATCTTCATCGATGCCCCAATAAGTGTTTCCTTGTTCATCACGGAGCTTACGCATGGATAGGCTTGTCATATAGCTTCCATAATGTAGAACAACTACTTTCATTGCTTCTGGCTCACCCTTATTTGCAGCTAAAATAATTGGGTACGGCAATAAACCACGCTCGTTGTTTTCAACATTAGAATTAATCACTCCATTCATCTGCATGTTCCTCCAAAAATCGTTTTAACCTTTTGAAAGAGCTTGTCCGCCTATACTGAACTGTACTACGTGGAATATCGAGTAGTTCAGCTATTTCTACATCTGATTTGTCAAAAAAGTAGTATAGTAGGACAGTGATACGCTTTTCTTTTGGCAAAGTACGCAGCGCTTCAGCAAGTAATTTCGGAGTGATTTTCTTTCCAGCCACTTGAAAACTTTGCCCTTCTTCTCCTTCATATTGCTTATCTAATGTATAGAGCTGATTTTTTTCTTGTGGTGTAAGATCCGAAAATGTCATTTCCTTTGCTTGTCTCTGCTGCCTTTCGTGGTAAATATTGATTGCTTCATTTTTCAATACTCGTTTACAAAAGGCGTTAAATGCACAGCGAACTTGCCACTCGGTACGATCTGGTTCTATCATGCATTTTCTCTCCCTTCGCAACTGCAAAGGAGGGTGATGATTTCCCCTTTCATAACCTTCAACAAGATTTTTTGTGAAATGCCAACTAATGCTGAAAAAATTTCGAAAATATATAATAGAAAAACCCAACTGAACTTAATCCAGTTGGGAATAAACGTAAATATATTGTTTTAGACATTGTTTATAGCCAAATAATCCCAAAGTAATCCAAAAGATTTCTTGATAAATCAAATGGTATTCTGTCACAAGCTATACGATACGCATCATATTAAAATAGTAAGTTTACAGATTACCGTTATATACGGTATATGAGAGACCTTTAAACCAGTTCCGGGAAGGCATAAAATATATCATACAATTTTCGAGATAAACATCGTCGCAATACCGAAGTATATAAGCAAAGATAGAATATCATTGATCGTCGTAATCAGCGGTCCAGAGGCGACAGCAGGATCAGCTTTACATTTATAAAGAATAAGTGGAATAACCGTTCCAGCAAGTGTCCCGATAATTAAAGTAGCCAAGAGCGAAATGCCTACGACAAATCCAAGCATTGAACTTCCTCTCCAAACATAAGCGACAATTGCAATAATAACGGCACAAGTGAGCCCAATAATGACCCCGACCAATAATTCTCTCCATAAAAGCTTAGTCGCCTTTTTCAGATTAAGTTTTTCTGATACAAGACCACGTACAATAACAGCTAGTGATTGTGTACCTGTATTACCTGTCATCCCGGCAATCATCGGCATAAAAAAGGCCAGTGCAACTACCTTCTCTAATGTTTCTTCAAAACGTTCAATAATTCCACCTGAGATAAGCCCAATAAATAATAAGAGAATAAGCCAGGGGAGTCTTTTACCAGCCGCTATGATTGGACTGGTGTTAAAATCGATTTCCTTCCCCGAAGCTGTGATCATACCAATATCTTCATCCGCTTCCTGGTGAATAACATCGATAATGTCTTCTACATGAACAATCCCCAGTAATTCTTTGTCGCTATTCACAACGGGAATAGAAACGAGGTCCTTATCACGAAAAATCTTTGCAGCTTCTTCTTGGTCTAAATCACTTGGAAAATAAATCAGATCTCTTTTCATTACATTAGAAAGTTTAGACATGTTTGGTGCTTCGAGTAACTCACGTATTGATAACACACCAGTTAATTGTTTACTTGTATTAACAATATAAACATAATGAATATTTTTCTTCCCTTGTACCTGATTTCGTAGATGGCTTATTGCTTGTTCTACCGACTGTGATTCTTTTAAAGAAACATACCCTTGTTTCATTAATGTACCAGTGGTTTCGATTTCGTATATATTGTGATTCATCTTAGGTTCCTCCTACTAAAAATAAACTCTGAAAGGGTAGGGGAAGTTTAACTATTCACCGTTGCTTTTTGTGTTTTGAATCGATCCCATATAGAAAATAGAATTTGTATGGTAAGAGCAAGCCCTAACAGTACAACAATAATAATGGCCAAATGTTTTAAGTCAGAACCAAGATTTCCTCCACCATAAATTAAACTGAAATAGCTGTTTACCCCATACGTTGCAGGTAGTAATTTTCCGAGCTCAAAGTAAAAAGATGGTAATAATTCACGAGGTACAATAGCCCCCGAACTAACCAATTGAGTCGCAGTTAACGCAATGTTAAAAATCATTCCAGGATTTCCAAATAACATCACGAAAAGTTGAGAGATCGCTAAAAAGCTAAAAAGCAATATTGCTTGGAATCCCCATAAAGCCATAAAATTATAATCTAGCTCAATATTAAATAGGTACATGAGACAAACAGTTAATAATGAAATACCAAGAGCGAGTAGAATATTAATAATTTGTCTGCCAAAGAAAAGGGAAAACCGACCATGCTCCTGTTTTAATCTTCCGTTTGTAATCTGCAAATACTGACTAATTAACATAGCACTAATATAAGATGCCAATACAATTAACAGCGGAACCATGGTAATCGCAAATCCCTCTTTTTCATTTGTTTTTTCTATATTAGCTTTCAAAGGATTCACTTGCGTATTTTCCTGGACCAAATCTACTACCTGACTCGCTACCTCTTCGATAATTGCTTTCATTTCTTCATTTGGAGCTTCTGCTGCTACCATTGGTGGAATATTTTCCGCTATTTGCGCATCTATGGTTTCCCGAACTTGTCGATTGACTTGGCTATTTAATGTATTAGCTGCCTTTTCCATCATTTGTTTCGTTAAGGTAGGGGCAGATTGGTTAATAAAATAATCTATTGATACCGTTTCATTGTTTTGTAGTTGTTTCATCATATTATCTGGAATATGAATAAGCATGTTCACATTTCTCTCATCTAACTCTTGTATTGCTTCCGTGTATTGCTTATATTCTTTTATTTGAAATAAATCCCTATCTTTTATTTCCTTTACAATTTCTTCCCCGAGTTCTTGGTCATCATTTACAATGCCAATGGAAAATTGATCTGTTCGATCATACACACCGTCATAACCGGTTAACCAGACAACAACAAAAATAAGTTGAAAAGCAATTGCAGCAGCAATGCCTAGCAGCGTTTCTTTTTCTTTAAAAAAATTTTGAAGAACCTTCATTTTTATTCCTCCCATAATAGAAGTAAGTACATACTTTCATATTGTTAAAAAAATTACTGAAGCATTTTTATAAAAGAATTAATATTTTTATCAATAAAATCATCAATTGATAATTCTTCTGCTTCAGAGTTAATTTTTGTTTTCATTAAAAAATAACCAAAATTAATAAATACAAAGTTAGTTGCGATAACATAAGAGTCAACTGTGTTCATTTTTCCTTTTTCAATCATTTTAGTAAAATAATCAGTTATAATCTCAGTATATTTTCGGGGGATTCGTTTTAATAATTCGTCCAAATCTGCAAACTGTCCTGTTTCTTTTAAACTAAGCAAAATAACTGTTCTCTTTTGCTCCAATAAAGCCTGGTACTCTCTTACTAACATTTTCAGATCTTTTTCAATGTCCCAAACTACTTTTTCTTGAAAAATTGATTCGATTAAATCAATTAGTGCATACTTCTGTATAATTGCATCAACAATTCCTTTTTTATTACCGAAAATTCTAAATATAGTAACTTCATTCACGCCGGCTATTTGAGCAAGTTCTCTTGTAGTTGCTCCTTTATATCCCTTTTCATGAACGAGTTCTACCATTGCTTCCACAATTTTATCTTTTGTTGAAAGCTTCAAATAGCTCCCCTCCGAACTTATATAAACAATTATTTAATAGCTTAAATTTACTTAGCAAGAAATATATAATAAGTCGACTGACCGATGTTATTATGTTCGATTACATAGCATGTATTTTTGTGCTCTTTAAAAATTCCTCAATAGAATTCCAAAACTCTTTTGGTTTTTCTATCATTGGACTGTGACCACTATTTTCGATAATTTGAATTTGAATCTTTGAATTAAGTTGGGGACATTTTTCCATGGATTAATCGGAGAAACTTTATCTTGATCACCCCATAAAAGTAATACTGGGCATTCAATCTTAGTTAAAATAGTTGTAGCATCATATCTATCGGATTCTTTGGCTAATCGAATCATATTTAAAAAGCTACGTCTATTACTAAAAAATTCAGATAAACCTTCAAGTCGTTGTTCAGAAACGCAACTTGGATCTACAAATAATTGTTTCTTTAAAGCCCGGAACCACTCTTTACTTTCTTCTTTATTACTTTTTTTAGGTGGTCCAATCCCAAGATTCATGCTTCCCATTCCTGGTGCCCCACTTGCGATTATTGCTTTTACCTTTTCAGGAATTAAAGAAGCCAATTCTAATGCAAGTAAGCCTCCCATGGAATTACCTACAATGATTGCTTTAGTATCGATCGATTCATTAAAAAAATTTAATAATTGTGCTCGCAAATCACTAATTTTTCCTCCATAAGCAGCGAGTGCCTCCGACTGTTGGATAATAGTATAGTCCGTTTTAGAAAAGTATGAGATTGTATTTTCCCATATCCAATCTCCAGCAAATAATCCAGAGATAAATACAATCGGAGTACCATTACCGTCTTTTTTAAAAACCTCCATAAAATATCCTCCTTGCTCACGAACATGACTGTCGGTCAGTCATTAAGGTAAATTATAACTACTTTAAATAATTAGTCAAGCATTTTTTCAAAAGTAACTTCAGCTTCCTTAATTCCTTAATTTCTTTATAACTTTACGATAGCCTTGTGTATACAAAATCTTTGCCCTAAAATAATCTGATTACCCCAAAATTAGTCCTAATGATGGGCCAGAAGAGGACTCATTAATACAAGCTTAGTTTCAATATTATTCCTTTTATGATAAACTTCATTAAGATGAAGTTGTGCTTAGGAGGTAAAAAAATTGATAGGTAAGCCAGAACGTTTTATGGAAATATTAACTGCTGCACGTAGTGTTCTAGCAGAAAAAGGATTTGATGCTACAAAGGTTTCGGAAATAGTGGAGAGAGCCGGTGTTGCGAAAGGGACATTCTATCTATACTTTCCTTCTAAATTAGATTTGGTTTTTGCTTTAGTTCGAGAAATGCGAGAAAAGATTCTTCTTGAAGCAGAAAAAGTTATTGGTTCTCAAAGTAGTAAACAAGAAGAGTTAATTCAAGTTATAAAGGCTGCTTTTAGTGTTATGGAGAATTATAATGATGTTTTTCCAGTCTTCAATGCAGTCAGTGCTTTTAAAACAGAGCATTGGAAGGCTGAAAAAGAAATTCGGCGACCTTATTATAGTTTTTTAAAAAGTTTAATCGAAAGCGGTCAAAAATCTGGAGAATTTAGGTCTGACTTGAATACGGAAATGATCTCATCATTAATTGAGGGGATGGTAGAACATGTTGCACATGAATGCTTTGTTTATGATTCGATGCTTCAAATAGATGATTATATTGATACTATTAATCAGTTATTAAGTAAGTCTCTTTCCAATAATGATTAATTATTATTTTTACACTTTTTAACATGCTATATAAGTTGGATTAAAGTTTTTCATATAACTGTTGCACATGCTTAAAATCAGTTCCGAAATAAACCGAAATTCTTTCGTTCAACATATATAGAACAAAACCTATATTTTCCCACAAAATAGTCAATGTAAAAACACTTGTTTATTTTTATATTGGGATGTAGTACTTCAATTATAATGCCTAACTGTCAGTTTGTTTTTTAAAAAATATGAGTAATACCTTTGAATCAAATTATTCTGGAATCAACAAATTTTATTAGGAGGATTTTTACGTTAACAGAATTATTTTATTTGATGGAGAATGTAATTTGTGCGATGAAAGCATACAATTTATTATCAATAAATATCCACACGGTCATTATAAAATAGTTAATCGTCAAAGTGATATTGGTGCGTTCATATTCATTAATTAACTTGCCTAATTTTTGGCTATTTGAATATTTAAAGGATGATTCATCCCATTTTTCCCACTAATCTGAATCATCTAATTCATTTTGATTCAACAGTATTTTCAATCGGTTTGCGGTATAAGTGGACATATGAACGACAACCTCCTCTCCCCGAATAAAAAAGACTGCGCTTCTTCCCTTGAACTCCTTGAACAGCCCAAGGGCAACAGTCAACCTCTCTCCATATGATGTAACAGTCATATCCATTACCATTATTCTTCCTCCTTCCAATAAAATTTGAGCATGCAACCTAAACAAGTAGCTCCCACCCCCAAAAAAAAGACTCCCACTCAGGAAGCCTTTGAAAACACAAAATCTCGTGCAAGAAATTCTTCACAGGACAGCGGGAAAGGGGTATTGAACCTTATATTAACAATATACCACTTATTTTCCCCATAAAAGTACACTAGCTTTGCAAATAACACCCAAAATATGGTAAATGTTTTCGACGGGAGTAGCCAGTTAACGGTCGACAGCTTAAAAAAGGCCGCACGAAACTAAGACGCATACGGTTACCAAGTTATTTACTTAGCCGTCGGTCAGTTAGCCTACAATCTGTTTAACTGGCTTGTGCTTTTTCGGATACTTCCTCGGCCTTCCCGGTTTTCCTTTTTTGCGCCTTCCTTTAGAGGTTCTTGTTGGGTCGCGGTGAAGAGCTTTGAGAAACTCTTCCCATGTATCGGACCAATAAATGCGCATTAGCTGCAGTACCTGCCAAACTGTTTTGTCAGTTCCTGTCATGATCTTGATAATCTCACACAGTGCATAGGCAATTACTGCCAACCATAGCTGACTCCAAACTGCCTCCGGCTTATGGCTGAAGAGCTTGACCAATTTAAGATGTTGCTTGACCCATTTGAAAAAGAGTTCGATTTTCCAGCGCATCCGATAGATGTCAGCAACCTGTTCGGACGACAGGTCCCAACGGCTGGTCACCACACGATAGGTGTTATTTTCCTCATCCTGGTACTCTACCAGGAGGAGGACAAATGAACGGTCGTTTTTGAGATCCTTGATTTCCACATCCGCGTCTTTCAGGATATGGTTGTCCGGATCAACTTCACGCTCTTTCAACACCTTTGTCCTAGAACCCTTTTTTATTCGGGCCACAAACTTCACATCATCCTGGAGCCACTGCCAGTAGTGGGAATAGTTGATGTACCCTCTGTCAAACACATAGGTGGCGTCCTTATCAACAACGAGATCAACGGCAACTTCCTGGTCAGATACCGCCGTGGTGGAAGCAATAATCCCTTGGGGATAACTTGTATCCTCATTCAAGATAGCCAGGCGTAGGTGAATTTTCACCCCGTTCTTATCCTTGGATGAGTAGGCCCATTCCCCAGCTTTTTGAGGCAGGGTGATTTCACTTGAGTCCACTACGGCAAGCGGACCAATATCCATGACATTCTGCACTCCCCGATGATGGGCGTCAATACAACCGAAAAGACTTACGGACAGTTCCTGAAGAAGGCCAATAGGAAGCTTTTCCAGTTTTCGGTACATTGTTGATTCGTGAATGTCTTCCAAGTCAATCAGCTTTTGGAGCTCGTCATTGGCTCTAAGGTTCTCCTGTGCATTTCAAAGGGAGAGCCGCTGATGTAGAAAGGCTTCAACAAATATCAGAATAGCTTTGCCGGACAAAAGCTTTTTGGCACAGTGGTCCAAAAAGGGATGGCGATAATTTTCCAGGTTTAATAGGCGCAAACAGTTTTCAACTACGGTAGAATTGGGTAAAGGTTGTTGAACAACCATTTTGTTCCCTCCTAAAGTTGAAGTTGGTGGTGGTAACCACGCATTTTGCGTCTTACTTTTTCTTTAGGAGGTTTTTTGTGTTCTTAAACCTATTTTTGAGTCTTAGATCTGTTAATGGAATATTTTGGAATCTTTTTGCAAATCAACTGATAAAAATACGTAAAAAGTATGCAAAATGTCCATTACCCTTTATTAGAGATGGTATTTGATTTTTTTGGATTTGAAAGTGGTGGGCAAAGCCAGCTACTTTCGGGTGGAGAACCCATAAATGCACAAAATCGGTTGGGAGAAAAGTGAACCGTTTTCCTCCGACTAATTAATTGAGCCGACTCAATTGATAATGAAAAAAGGGAGGTTCAATCCACCTTCAATAAAATTATAGGATTTTTAAAAATATTTAAAGTAAGCTCTTAAGTATAAAATTATGCCTATTAACTTTTTCAATATAATTACTAGGTACATGATCTGTACCTTTTTCGGTATACAGAACCCATTCAAGTTGCTTTGATTGAGCTTTTTGTACCATCAGTTTACTCTCTTCATAACTGAGAACACCATCATATTCTCCCTGAATTATATTCACTGGAATTGAAATATTCTTAACGAAATTTTTATCGCTAAATAAATTTGTAATTTCATTTGTACTAAACCGTGATTGAAACCATTGGTATTCCTCATTATCTAATTTATTTATATGATTGCTCATATTTACTAATGGGGCTACAGCAACTATCTTCTTAAAAAAAGACTTAGGATCACATCCTGCTAATAATGCTAGAGAACCACCAAAACTAACACCAAATAAAGTAATATCCGATTTTCGTAATTTATACCGACTTAAAAGAAATTCACTCGCAGTATAGATTTCCTTTAGAACGTTTTTCCACTTTTTCCATATGGATTTTTTGGAAACAATGCTTCTGTAAGCGGAGCCGCTGTAATTTAGTACCAAAACCGATAAACCTTGTTCCACTAGTTTTCTATATACTCCATTATATCGAAATTCATTAAATTCAAATGATTCCGGTCCCCCATGTAACGAGATGATAGCTCCTCTTACCAAAACGCTTTTAGGTTCAAATAAAATGCCCGAAAATTTATCATTTATGTATTTTGTTTTAATGTAATTTACTGAATTAACTGTTCTAAATCCCAAATAAATTTGTCCATCTTCAGTAATATATCCCCATTGTACACCTTCTGATAATCCCATTAATTTTATCATAACCCGATTTTTAATTTGAGCATGAAATTCTATAGAACATTGGTATTCGGTTTCACTTATAATTTGTCCAGTTCGATAGTTTATATTAAGAAGGACATTGATACCTTCCTTGTTGCATAAACATAAGACAACTTCGTTGTTTATTATTTTGGATACAATTAAAGGATGTTCCAATTTCATTTCAAATACGGTTTTACAAGAGGATAGATCAGTGATAGTTAGAAATTCAGTATTATTTATTATGTTTTTATTTGCAATCAGCTCTCCAAAACGACAGAGGTAATTATCTAATGAAATAATATCGGAAGAAAATATAGTGGCTGCATATCCATGACCAGGCTTTTCTCTTAAAGTTAGGTAATTCTGACTTTTAGAAGATATGACTTCTATGTTGTCATCCAAATTATTAAAAGGGACAGTGTCATATTTAGTGTCATTTTTAATACTTATAGTGACCAATTTGTCATTATCTGCATACATTTGGACATAAAGAATTTCTTCGTTTGAACTGGGAAAGACATTATAAATATCAACTATGTTAAATTCCTTAATATACAAGGTATTTATAGAAATCTCTTCAAGGTCATCATTTCTTCGGCTAATCTTTATCGAGTTATTAGATATATCTAAATAAAGAATAAGAATAATCGGTTTTGTCTGAAACGTGATAATAGCTTTAAACTGGTCGTTTAAAGCTACTAATTGTTGATATCGTTGATTTATAATGCTTGAGTCATTAATAAATATAGCTTTGTTTTTCAGGCCAAATGATAACAAATAAGGGTCGAAAAAATCATTATTTTGCAACTGAGACACATTGATCACCTGCTATTGAAGTTTGTTTTATATATTTATAAAAAAGTGTAAAAAGTAAAGCATTAATTAAAGTCAAAAGTGCACAAGCTAAAAGAGCAAAATCTTGATTAAGGTTGTATAAAAATCCGCCTAGTGTGCCTCCTATAGCATCTCCGATAAAAAAGGACGATTGCGAGAAACCATATAACATACCTATTGCATATTTCGGAAACATATCTAGCTCTAATAATTCTTGGGAAATTATGGATCCTGCCATAAAAAATGCTCTTAATATAAGAATCAAAGGTATGACTATACTAGGAAGATTTAATATAAATAATAATGTAACAATACCAACAAATAATTCTGATAAAAAGAATATTTTTGTTTTATTTTCATTGATTTTTTTTCCGCTAAACATTGGACTGCTGATTACCCCACAAATACTTATAAGAGCCATATAAATACCAATTAAAGATACCGAGACTCCCTGATTGTTTAAAATAATAGGCAAATATGGAGCTAGCATGCTTACAGTTAATCCCGCAATAACCCCAAAAGTAATCACACCAACTAACAATCTTTTAGATACTCTTGGTTTACTATTAGTTTTTTCCTTTTCCTTAGTATCCTTTTTATTCGTTTTTTGAATTTTAGGAATAAATAAAAGTGAACTAAAACATAAAATAGCAGATAGAATTAAAACTACTGGAAGGGGTTTTGAAAAAACTAAGGACACTCCAATTACAGATATTCCAGCAATAGCAGTACCTATGGATGTCCCAACGTTCCTGCTTGTTTCCTTTAATGAAACAATCGCTGGGCGGTCTTCCTGTTCTCCGATTGAAAGGATCCAATGCCTCATTGAAACTATTACAAGTGAAGCTCCAATTCCAGCAATAAAACCTGAAAGACCTGCAATTACTATAGAATTTGTGATAATCCTTAAAAATAGACCAATAGAGTAAAATATGACTCCGGTTCTTAGAGCAAAAGATGGTGAAAAAATATCGCCTAGTCTACCTGTTAAGAAAGAAAGAACACCTGCCACAGCCATCATTGTATAGGAAAATCCATATAAAGGAAGCGCATGCTGTTCATTAAACCATAAAGCATGTACTGTTTTAGAAACATACATAGCTAAATAGAATAAAATACTAAACACTAAAAAAGCTCGTGCCGAGGCGTATTTACGAAGAGTTAAAGTTAAGTTTTTCATTATATTACTTCACCTTGTTCTAACATCTGAATATTTACTTTTAAATTTTCATTAGTTGGAAACCGTTCTATGCAAGATCGCATTATATCAATAGCTTCTTCTTTTTTCCCTAAATTAAATAGACACTCAGCTTCAATAGTGAATAAATCGACATATTCCTGATCATTTAAGGATAATACATCTATCCTAGTGTCTTTAATTAGTGAATAACATTCTTGATATTTATTATTAAGTGTCATCGTATAAATCAAATCATATAAATATTCGAATTTTTCATTGGAAAGTTGAAAAGCCTTTAAGTAATGACTTTCAGCTAGTTGGAAATTTTCTCTTTGTGTATATAAATATCCATAAATTGAATAGATCTCTGGCAAATTAGGATTTAGTTCGCTTGCAACATTTAATTGCTTAATTGCAACTTCTTCATCCCCATGGTTTAATAAAAGTTTAGCATATTCAAGTCGATTTTCCGGATAATACGGATCAATCCTTATTAACTCCTCAAAAGCCAAAGAGGCTTCTTCAAATAAATTCAATTTCGTATAACATTGTGCTAAATTATATAATAAAACACTTTCATGAAGAGTAACCTTATTTTGTAAAGAGGTATTAGTTCTAAGTTGTTTTATCCCATTTTTAAGTATACTAATCGCTTTTTCTATTTGGCCTCTCTTAAACAGAATCAAGGCGTACCCATTCCTATTGAAAATTTTATGGAAGTCTTCTTCTTTATCATCGAATAGACTATATGCTTCTTGAAGAAGATTCTCGGCCTTTTGTAATGATTGAAGATACCGAGGATGGTGCCTCGTATACAACATAGAAAGAACATAGTTAGCATCGATAACTCTGTTAAATTTTCCAAACTCTTTACTTTTGTATAGATAATAGGCTGCTGTCTCGGTTTCTCCTATCTGTGTATAGGCGATTCCTAAGTCATATAAATATTCATCATTCTTATTTATCTCAAGTATTCGTTTTAATAACTTTATGCTGGTCCATGCATCTCCTACAGATAAAAATTGTAAGGCTAAATCATGAACTTCATTTGTCATGTGGTTCTAATTTAATTTTTTTAGTTCTAATTGCAAAGTATTTTCAATCGGATCATTGAAAAACGGTAGATGGGATTGGTGCCCATAATAGGAAACCTCACCAAAATTTTTGTTAGTTAATATTTTTAAAAATCTCGCGGATCCAGGATCTAAAGCGTTGACGTTATAGATATATATTTCCAAATTTTCTCCGATAAAATTACGAATGGACCGCAAAAGTGAATATAGCTGCCTTTCAACCCTATCAATAGTATAAAAGCGAAGTTGATTTTTATAATCTTGAGCTTCCGTTAAACTCCTTTTATCCATCTTTTTTATATCCATACATATCGGGTATATTAATCTGAAATCTTCTTTTTCGAATTGTTCGTGAGGTTTATAGCTTATTTTCTCACATAAGCAACGTATCACATGAAAACTTGATAAATATTCTGTTTTGAGGTTTATTGAAATTTTCACTTTAATCTCCTCTTTGTAAGTTAATATATTATTTGAAATACCGTTTGATGCTAGTATAGTTTCATGGACACATCTAAGTTAAATTTATACAATGACTTTTAAGGAGGATGTGTCCGATGAGTAAGAAAAATAATGGGAAACGGTATAACGATGATTTCCGAAAAATGATT
>NZ_BORB01000048.1:0-25944 GCF_018332955.1 Lederbergia ruris | reverse complement strand
TCGCCCTTGTTACTTGTAATTCAAACCATTGGCGTGTTTGTCAAGAGCGATTGCGGTAGCTTACCACCACATTTAGACCGTAGAGCTACGTTTAGGCTTTTGTTTTCATAGAATTTTTGACACTACCGTTTTGAATGTCTCAGTTATTTAAAATAGAGGCTCGCATGATTTGTCGAGTTAAATAAGTCCATTTTCCGTTTCACTACTTCTTTTGCTGCATTACGAGCACTTGGCATAATGACATCTGGCTCATATGCTCCTGGATTATCCGTCAAAAAACGTCGCATTTCCTGGAAGAAAGCACTTTTCATATCTGTTGATAAATTAATTTTTGCTACCCCATGAAGATAAGTTTGTGAAATCTCTTCATCTTTATTATCACTTCCACCATGAAGAACAAGAGGAATTCCGACGTTTTGATTAATTTCAGCAAGCAAATCCAATTTTAACTCTGGTTTCCCAGCATGCTTATATTGTCCATGTGATGTTCCGATCGCGACGGCCAATGTATCTATGCCTGTTTCTTCAACAAACCTTTTTGCATCGTTTACATCTGTATATAGGATTTTATCTGCGCCACCTTCAGAGCTTCCTTCATTTGATCCAATCGTTCCTAACTCAGCTTCAACCGACACATTCACGTCATGTGCGATTTTAACAACTTCTTTCGTAATCGCTATATTATCCTCAAATGAAGCATGTGAGGCATCAATCATAACTGAGGTATAACCATTCCTAATTGCTCTCATTACATCCTTTATAGATGCACCATGATCTAAGTGAATAGCCATAGGAACTTTTGTATTTCTACATTTTTCTCGAACATAGGCAACAAATTCATCTCCAACTAATTCAATCTCATTCGGATGAATTTGAATGATGGCAGGTGCATTCTTTTCCTCGGCAGATTCAATCACAACTCTAACAAATTCACTATTCGCCACGTTAAAGGACCCTACTGCAAATTTATTTTTGTATGCTACTTCTAAGAGTTCTTTCATATTCATTAACATATTTATCTCTCCTTGATGTTTTATATTTGATTCCAAGTTTCTATAAATTCTTTTTCGCTTACTGCATGAACAAGTTTTCTTACATCTTTCATATTTTTCGTTTTTTGAAAGATTTCAGTAAATGTGTACTCATTTCGTTCGATATCTGAGGATGGGATGTACATAATAATGAGCTGAACAAGTTCATCCCCCCATCTTATTGCTTTGTTATTAATTCCAATAATCACCTTCTCTTTATAATCCTTCATCTCTAAATAAGGATGAGGGATTGCCACTAAATTCCCAATAGACGTGTAAGAGATTCTCTCTCTTTTCATAGTAGGTTCATAAAAATGCTCCTGGTTATTTAGTGATAGCAGATGACGAATAGCTTCATCAGGGCTATTTTCATGAATCCAATAAATTGACGCCCGGTCGATAATTGAATTTTGGGCTTTAAGAAAGAACCTTATTTTTTTAATATCACTACGTTGGAAGCCGCTTTGGATCGCAATAAAATCGGCTGTGGTTTGGGGTGTAAACGATAAATTAATCCCAATGTATAAATAGGAAAGGTCAAAAACATAGTCCGTTGAACACCTATCTATTCTACATATTTCAAGTTCATCAAAGTACGTTGCTATTTTAGAAGCAAGCAGCTTTGTTCGTTCATAGTTTCTACTATAGAGAATGATCGTCTTTATTTTCCTTTTATCCTTTGAGTCAAGAATAACTTGAATATGATAGGCTAAATAAGCAATTTCACTATCTTGAATTTCTACAAGAAACGCTTTCTCGATTTGTAAAGCGATATTAGAAGCGATACTAAATGAAAAAAAGTATTCTGACTTCGCTTCTTTTACAAACGGATTATAAATAAGCAAATTATGTGAAGCAGGGTAGATAATTCGATAAATGTGATTTGATATATTATTTCTAAAACGTTGTTTAGAGTAAACAGGCACTTGATAGGCTTGTTCTACTTGAAGCAAAATGGCTTCAATTTTACCGACAATTTCCGGATCCTTATTTTCTATTATGGATCCATTCAAATCTAGCTGTAACGATATTAAATAATTGGTCAAAAAAATGGCTTCTTCATCCGTCATCTTGACATAATCACCCAACTGAGATCGAAAGGCTTCTTCAACCTCAAACTCTTTAAACCCCGCTAAATTAGTTAGTTCTGCATCCTCAATATTAACTAGAGCGTGATGATTAATTTGATGAATAATGATAATTAATTGGACCGTAATTTTTTTATATACCTCAAATTCTAAATTTAGTTTGAATCTTATATTGATTTCATCCACCATTTCAAAAACGTTTTCAATCACTTCTGTATCTACCCATGAACGGAAACCATTTACTACAAAATCCTTATACACTTCCTTCTTAATAGAGATGGATGTAAAGAATCTCTCTAATAAAATTCTTTTTTGCATTTCTGTTCCGGTTAATTTAATGCCTTTAAATACCTTTGCATCTATGGCAACATCAATACCTAAATTCTGAATATCCATTGTCAGCTTCTGAATCCGACTTCGAATTGTCTGGGGTGAATAAAAAAATTTGTCAGCAATTTCATCGTAAGTAGTATAGTTGTCTTTATTCATTAAGAACTGAATAATTTGAAACTCGAGAAATGCTTCTTCTAACTCTTTTTCATTAGCGCCCACCCTTTCTTGAACAACTGCACGATTGTCAACAGGGCTAATCGCATATCCCTGCGATGATGAGGTGATGACAACGTCACTAGAGCTATCGTTAATTTCCTTAACATAGTTTCTAATTGTACGATCAGTCACACCCAATATTTCAGCTAGTGTTGTAGCGGATACATAGTCCCCATTTTGGTTAAATAGAAAGTCAATTAATTGATGATGTTTCTTATGCAAACCAACCACAACCTTTCTAGTGCGTGTTCAAAAAGGAGGATAAAAAGGACCAAGAAGTTCGAGGCGGCGAAGCCTTCGAGCAGCGGACTTGTACAGGATGTACTGACTTCCGTGTTGCCCACAGGACGTGGGCGGTTTTAACGGAAGATCCTTATCACCTGATACATGAGCAGCGGAGAAGCAAGCCAACGAAGAAATTCGCAGTGTCATTTTTACCGGACTTTTTGAACATCCTCTTCTATGTCTTTATTTTAAAAGACAGCAATGGGAAGCGCTATATCAGTAAATTTTCCTATCTGTAGGAAAATTGGTAGTCTAATTCTTTTTGTTTTTTATCGGAAATTATTGAGAGAAGTGGAGATGACAAACTTGCCCTATTAAAGGAGGTAAGAGTGGGTTTTTACCTAAGATCTAGTTGGTTCCTCATTGTCCTCGTGTAAATATTCCCTTCAGACTTAAATTTAATAGGTTCAATCATTTTTTATTTATGTTTCGTGGTATTCGTTTAGTTTTCTAACATTAGATTTTCCTGATATAATTTCTCCCATTTTGTATCTTCTTATGTATTGCATTTCTAGCGCCCCTTCATACCAAAGAGTCTTCATTTTTTGAACCATTTAATGGCGTGGAGACCAAAACAAAAGCCTCGTGATCCTTTCATTGGATGATCACAAGGCTTTGTCGCGGCACTTATTCTGTTGCCACTTGTTTTGTTCTGACTTTCACTTCACTTTTAGCATCTTCCATAGGTGGTTTCACACGCTTCATAAACAAGGCAAGAATAAGTGCCAAAACAGCGATAAGTGTGGAAATAAAAAATGCATGGGTGATTCCATCTAACATAGCCTGATGCCCAATTAATTCCTGCATTTTGGCCAATGCTTCTGGGGTCAGCTGTACATTAGGATCAGCCTTTGCTGCCGCCTCTGCAGCCAATTGTTTACCTGAGCTTGCTGCCCTTTTAGACATGACTGTAATCATAAAGGCCGTTCCGATCGCTCCGGAAACTTGTTGAAGCGTGTTATTAATTGCTGTTCCATGTGGATTATCCTTCATAGGCAATTGGTTCATTCCATTTGTCATAACAGGCATCATCACCATGGACATTCCAAACATTCTAAATGTATAAAGAAGCACTAAATGTACAATCGAAGTGTCCAATGTTAACTTCGAGAATAAGTATGTGGTAATAATCATAATGGATAATCCAGTAACCGCAAGAATTCTTGCCCCATACTTATCAAATAAGCGACCTGTAATAGGAGACATAATCCCCATCATTAAAGCACCAGGTAACATTAATAATCCCGAATTCAAAGGGGAAATTCCTCTTAATTCTTGGACATAAAGAGGCGTTAAAATCATTCCAGAAAACATCGATACTGCAATGACAATGGAAATACCAGATGACAAAGCAAACATTGGATGTTTATAAACTCGGAATTCAAGCATAGGCTCCTTCATTTTTAGTTGGCGTAAAATAAAGATAATCAATCCAATTGTTCCTACCGCTAACGGAACATATGATTGAGGTGATCCCCAACCAACTTCTTGATCCCCAGCTGAACTGAAGCCATATAAAATTCCTCCAAAGGCAATACTTGATAAAACTAGCGAAAGAAAATCAAGATGGACATCCTTTTGTGGAGTAATATTTTTCAATTTAAAAACTGCGAGCACCAAAACTAAGATAGCAAATGGCAAAACGACAGAGAACAAGGCTCTCCAACTAAAGGTTTGGATCAGATATCCCGATAAAGTTGGACCAATGGCAGGTGCGACGATCATAACTAAACCGAAAAAGCCCATTGCTGTTCCTCTCTTTTCCACCGGAAAAGCTGTTAACATAACATTCATTAGCAATGGCATCATAATCGCGGACCCTGCTGCTTGAATCATTCTTCCTGTAAGCAATAGGCCAAAATTAGGCGCAATAAGAGCAAGTAATGTTCCTAATGAAAATAAACTCATGGCTGTAATAAACAAACTTCTATTCGAAAAACGTTGGATAAAAAAAGCACTCGCAGGGATGAGAATGCCGTTTACTAGCATATACCCTGTTGCTAACCATTGAACCGTTGCTGTTCCAATTTCAAACTCTCTTGAAATAGACGGTAAAGCAATATTAATTAAAGTATTATTTAATATCGAGACAAATGCACCAATAAAAAGAACCGCTATAGCACCATAAGGCGGTTTTTTTTGAATGGATTCAATATCCATGTAAATTCCCCCAATCAATCTTTCATCTGTAATAGTATAAGCCGAACTCATTACTTTAAACATTTTAAACCCATGGTCTAAAAAAATCAACAAAAACTTTTTAAACCTAAAAAAAATTTGTCTAAACCGTGCCATTAAGGTAAAATACATTTTAGACTACGAGTACAAAAGGTGAGATTATGAATCAGAGAAAAAAACAAATTATTGATGTAGCACACCGTCTCTTTATCGAAAAGGGATTTTCGGCCACATCGATTAAGGATATATTGAATGAAGCAAATATCGCGAAGGGAACCTTTTACAATCATTTTGCCTCAAAGAACGATTGCTTAATCGCTATTCTTGAAATGGTTCGAGAGGAAGCCCAAACGATCCGAGAGGAGATTTCTTTTGGAAAAGCAAAGAATGATCCAGATGTATTTGTCCAGCAAGTATTAGTTCGGATGGAAATGAATCGGCAACAAAATTTAATTCCATTGTTTGAATCTGTCTATAGCTCAAAAGATCCAGATTTAAAAAATTTCATAAAAAAACAACATAAAGCAGAGTTACAGTGGGCGGCTTCGAGAATCGTGGATTTATTTGGGGATCATACAAAAGAGTACGCCATCGATTACACCACCATCTTCTTCGGAATGATCCATTACATGACACATGTTTGGATGTTAGGTTCTACAAAAAAATATGAATTAAGAGAAATGATTTATTATACTTTAAAACAGTTAAGGGGCATTATTTCGAATCAGAATAAAGAAAGTAAACCTTTCTTTCCAGCCGACTGGTTTCCCCCTTATAATAAGGATATACAAGTAGATCCAATAGATATAAAGAAACAATTTGTAACCCAGTTGGAAATATTACTTAAGAGAATGGATGATATGGCTGTAAAACAAGGACGAAAAGAACGGTTTGAATTTTTGCATTCAGAATTACAAACCGATTCACCTAGAGACTTCTTAATTGAGAGTGTTCTTCATTCGATCAAGAGAAAAGCTGATTCCTCCTTTTTCAAAAACGAAATTCAAGAAATCATCCAGTTAGGCCAGCAATATTTGCAACATCATGATCATTAATCCATAATGAACAAAAGCGCAAGCGCCCGTTTAGCGACGTACAAACTTAAGGTAATAAGGTTGAACGGCTAAAGACGCGCCGTCCTGGCGCAACGCCGTTCTGACCAACATCCTGTTGGCCTGAGATAAAGGAAACACGATGAACCACGAAAAGCGGAAGGCGGTTGTTTAGGGGCGACAAGCAAATATTCCCTTCCTAGGTTCAGGGTTATTTGACCTCGAGCCCCTACCGCCTGTAGCTAGACACCAAAGGGTGAATCGATGTTGACTTATCGTAGGAAGGCACCGAAAAATTTGCTAGTCGCTGGGCGCTGGAGCTGGATGTCAAACCGCAACTAAACAGTTATCCACAAGTCGAGAATTTTATAATTTCCTAGACCACAAAGAAAGAAAAAGGATCTCCTATTATTCTCGATGGGAGATCCTTTCTCTTTAGTGCAATCCCGGGTTTCCTTGTTGTCGTAAAGCTTCATAGACAAGAATGGCCGCTGTATTCGATAAATTAAGTGAGCGAACATGATCATTCATCGGAATCCGCAAGCAATGATCCATATTCTCTTCAATTAAATCTTTTGGTAATCCTTTCGTTTCCCTTCCAAAAATGAAATAATGATGGATGGAAGGATTACTGTAATCAAAGGTTGTATGAGGTTTTTGGCCGAATTTGGTCAAATAATAAAATTGTCCCTCATGATTCTTGGCAAAAAACTCTTCAAGTGAATCGTAATAAGTAATGTTCACAAACTCCCAATAATCTAATCCGGCACGCTTTAACATTTTATCTTCCGTTGAAAAGCCGAGCGGTCGAATCAGATGTAAATGAGTGTCTGTTGCGGCACAAGTTCTAGCAATATTTCCTGTGTTTGCTGGAATTTCTGGTTGATATAACACTACATGGTTTGGCACTTCGTTCACCTCATCAAAAAACGTTACTGTGCCATTATACACTAAAATTTCAAGAATCATCTATAATCGTATACATTTTATATTGAATATTTGGTGTATAGGCGGTTGAATCTTCATAAGCCCAATATCTCATTCGGCTATTATACGTATGAGCGTTGACGAGTGGCTCTCCTGCCGCGTCCTTAGCAGTCACTATCGTATTATGATCAAAACGGCCATCCCCTTGAAAATCATAACAAATCACATCTCCTAATTTTAATTCGCGTGGATCATTCACCTCCTGTGCTCGCAAGCCAACCGTTGAACTGCCAAGGTGAATTTTTAGGGCATTGGCGACAGACCAACTATAGCTCCAGTTATTATTTTGGTACCACCATCCTTTGCCGCGATTGGGATGCCCTCTCATCGGAGCACCTCCAGCATGAAGACATTGCGATATATAATTTGTGCAATCGACTTCAAATTTTTTATAGGCAGGATTGTAATCATCCCACCATGTTTCTGCGTATCGTACTGCTTTTAAGCGATCATAAATATACGTAACTCTTTCTGTTTCTTCTACAAATTCAGGAAGATCTGTCTCATGTTTTGGATACTCAACCGATGTCTCCTGATCCTGGACTAATTTATTTTTAAAGAAACTTGCTTTCCGTTGTTCGATTTCTTCTTCTATATACATTAAATCTGATTGTTTGATTAAATATTTCAAATGAACTTGATAAGAAATCTGATCTTGCCCTTCCCCTCTTTCTATTGTGACAATTTTTCCTTTTCCCGTAGCCTTCACCAAAGCTGCCTTCCGTTTCATTAGAGAATCCAGTTTTTTAATGACCTTTTCCTCTTTCGCCTTTTTTCGCTTAACCAACTGGTCTATTCTGTCTTCCAGTGCTAATACTAATTGCTGTTTCACCTCATCCCTCCTTTGTAAAATATATGCAGTAAACCCGCAATCCAATGATCATAAGATAGATTTTAAAAGAAAAGAGAACAAAGCCTATGCCTCGTTCTCCTTGTGGAAAAATTGCAACCCCTTTTCAATTTCATTTAACACTGAAACATCTTGTTCTTTATTTTTCGCCTGCAGCAATGCCTTTTTTGCTTCCTCGCCACCAATTTTTCCTAAAGCCCAAGCAGCGGTACCCCGAATAACAGGGCGAACGTCCTCTTCCATGACCTTCACCAATTTGCTGACAGAATCTTTTTCCTTAAAATGAGCCAATGCAATGATCGCATTTCTTTGAATTGGTTTTTTTCCACGCCAAGAACCAGACATATCCCCGAAAATCTCTTTGAATTGACGATTCGATAACTCTAATAAAGGATCTAATAATGGTTTGACTATTTCCGGTTCTGGCTCCATTGCTTCATGATGATGAAAATCCATCCCCTTATTTTTCGGACAGACGGATTGACATGTGTCACATCCATATAAACGATTGCCGATCTTTGTTCGGAACTCATCTGGTAGAAAATCCTTTGTCTGGGTTAAATAAGCAATACAGCGTTGCGCATTTAGTTGACCAGCTTGCACTAAAGCCCCTGTTGGACATGCATCTAAACACATGGTACATTCCCCACATTGATCCTGAAGCGGTTCATCTGGCTCAAGCGGAAGATTGGTAATCATTTCTCCTAGATAGACATACGAACCGTATTCTGGTGTAATAATCGAACAATTTTTTCCACTCCAGCCGATCCCTGCCCGCTCTGCGACAGCTCGATCTACGAGCTCGCCTGTATCGACCATTGATTTGATTTTTGTTTCTGGAACACATTCCTGTATATATACAGCTAATTGGGTTAATTTTTCACGAACAAGCTGGTGATAATCGATTCCCCATGAAGCGCGACAAAACAAGCCCCTTCTTTCTCCTTTTTTGCCTCGAGGTGGGTTCTCCATTCTAGAAGGATAAGCCAGAGCAATGGCAATAATGGAGCGTGGCCGTTCAAATATGAGGGAAGGATCTACTCGCTCATCGATATTTTTATGTTCAAATCCTGACTGATACCCCAGCTCTTGTTGTCGGATCAATTTATTTTTCATCTCGATGAAAGGATCAGAGCTGGCAAATCCAATTTTATCAATACCTATTTCTTTACTAAACTCGATAATATCTTGTTTCAGTTGATCATAGTCCATAAGCTCGTCTCCTTTCTTCTAAATGATGCTTACATACTATGTTACACTATATAAAATGCGATGAAGAGGTGAAAAAAATGGATATTACAATTGAAGCACCGCTTTCTAGAAAAATAACTTCTATGAAATTTGGGATCATTCAATATCATAACATCATTGTAGAAGATTCCCCACCATACTTAAAAGGAAAATTACGCTATTTCCAAGAAACTCGATTTTTCGATTTAGAAGATCAGACAATTGGAGAAATACCAGAAATAAAAGAATGGCGTCAAATTTTTAAAACACTAGGAAAAAGCCCTAGTCGGTATCGTCCTTCTGCTGAATCGTTATTACGTAGGGTGCAAAAGCAACAATATCTTCATGATCTTCATTCAGCAGCAGATCTGAATAATTTTTTCTCATTAAAGCACGCTATCCCAATCGGACTTTATGACCTTGAGAAAATCCAAGGTAATGTAAAATTGGGGATTGGCAATGCCCATGAGACATTCGAAGGCTTAAACGGGAGGGAAAACAGTGCGGAAAACTTGCTAATTGCCAGAGACCAGATCGGCCCCTTTGGCAGTCCATTTGTTGACTCCGTTCGAACAGCTGTGACAGAAAACACAACCTCCGCTTTACAAATTGTCTATTTTGCACCAAGCATCACAGATGATGCGGCCGATCAAATACTAAACACCATCACATCTATGTTTTATCAGGTACTTGGTGGAACGGCAAAATCACAAATCATTTTAAGCTAAATTGAAATTAGATAATCTTAGCCTGCCCCTATGATAAACCTTGGCAGGCTTATCACTTTTTACATGGTAGCTACACCGTACATCCAAATACCTATTGGATCTACGTTTTTGCTGCTCCTTTGTGTTTTCGTACATCCAAACGCCTATTGGATCTACGTTTTTGCTGACCCTTTGCATTTTCGTACATCCAAACGCTTCTTGGATCTACGTTTTTGCTGACCCTTTGCATTTTCGTACATCCAAACGCTTCTTGGATCTATGTTTTTGCTGACCCTTTGTGTTTTCGTACATCCAAACGCTTCTTTGAGGCTCCTGTACACGTTTTTGTGATTTTCAAAGTGTTTTGTACTCATGAAACTCTTAACATGTGTTTTAATAAAGGGAACTTCGATCATTTGTGTAATCTCAAGCATTAGAAACTTCAGCAAAAAATAATCACATGAAGAAAAACGCAAGCGCCCGTTTAAATAGATGAACGGTTAAGGATGCGCCGTTCTGATCAATATCCTGTTGGCTGAGATAAGGAAACACGATAAGCCACGAAAAGCGGAAGCCGGTTGTTTAGGGGCGCTGGTGCTGGACAAAAAATGAAACGAGCTCCGAAGAAATCTAAAGAAAAATTTTATACTTTCCCACCATATAAAAAACGCAAAGCCCTGTTTTTTATATAAAACAAAACCCTGCGTTGGTATGTATGGAGCGGGTGATGGGAATCGAACCCACGACAACAGCTTGGAAGGCTGTAGTTTTACCACTAAACTACACCCGCACTATTTCCTCAAAAAGTTGACCTTAACATTATACAAAACATGTGAAGAAATTGCAACATTCGTCATATATTTTCCATATTTTAAGAAACCTTGTTTACGAGCGGATAGAAGAACCCCCGCTCAAACCGGGCGTTCTTCTATCTCATTGCTTATTTTTATGAAAACTGTTCCACAAAAATTGCACCATTTCTCCTGGCCGTACAGGATCACTTGCATGGCGGAAGACAAAGGGAATGCCATATTCATCATATTTTTTCTTTAACATAAATCCATGTATCGGGTGATGAATCACCTCACCAACAGGTGCATCGGCAGGAATATAAGGTTGATCAAACGCATAATCATACGTCATAAACGCCGGAGGAGCCGCTGCTGACATATAGTTAATGGCGGAGGCTTTTTCCGCAATCCGCAAGATATTAGGATGATACAGTTCGTCGGTGGAAGGAATTCCATAAAATAAAGCGATATTCGGCTGGATATGGGGACCGTTGTAAATATCTTCGTAAAAACGCTGATCCTTTGATACTTGTGTTCCAAAACCGATGAAAGCAGAGACATTGGATGGTACTCGTTCGATTGGATCAGAACTCGCCGGTTTTGCCAAGTCCCCATTAAGGGCATTCCATAATGCAATATGCCCACCAGCAGATGAACCGGAAGTCGCGATGAGATGGGCATCAATCCCCCACTCTTCTGCTTGACTTCTTACAAATTGAATCGCTCTTGTTCCATCCCGCATCGGGGCTGGAAAGGGATCTGTTGTAATAAAACGATAATTGCACGTCACCACAGAAATTCCAGCTTGCAAACATTCATCCATTAAATCCCTCGTCAAAAAATTGCTTTTATCCCCACCTACATAGCCGCCCCCATGAAAAAAGATTAAAACAGGAGTAGGCTTTCCATCATTTTCCAGAATATAGGCGTCTAACTTATTCCGCTCATAAGAGCCATACGCAATATCCTTGTATTCCTTCACATTCATTCTATCACTCTACCTTTTTCACAAAAATATAGTGTTATTTTATATCCTCGGCATTTGGGTAAATCATTACTTTAATACTCTTTTCCTTCTCATTTAATGCTACTTCAACGGCTTTCTTAATCTCATCCAACGAATACTGATCTGTGATCACTTTTGTTAAATCAACTAGAGGATGATCTAAACTTTGGATCGCATCAGCGTATGTATGAACATATCGAAACACACCAAGCATATCAATCTCCGCATCAATCATGGCTGTCATATCCATTGGCACTTGATTAACAGTCGGTAGACCTACATACACAATCTTTCCACCACGTTTGACCAGTCGAATTGTATCACTGACAGCTTGGACATTCCCTGAAGTTTCTATTAAAACATCAATTTCTTTATTCCCGCTCACTTGGCGAAACTGCTCTAAAAGGTCTCCTTTCGTGGGATCCATTACCCCTTTCACACCCATCTGCAAGGCAAGGTCTCTTCTAAACCCGACCACATCACTTCCATATATTTCTGTCACACCAAACATTTTCGCTGCCTCGATCGCTAATAATCCGATCGGACCCAGTCCTGTTATCAACAACGTATCACCAGGTCCGACTTTCCCCCTTCTCATCGCATGAAATCCGACAGATAAAGGTTCGATCAGTGCCCCTTCTTCAAAACTGACATGATCAGGTAGTTTAAATAAGAACTCGCTATTCACTGTTACATATTCTGCCCAGGCCCCATCATATGGCGGAGTAGCCATAAATTCGACGGCACCACAAAGATTATAACGACCTGACCGACAGTATGCACATTCCCCACAAGGAATTCCTGGTTCAATCGCCACTCGATCGCCAATCCGAATATTTTTCACTTCAGCTCCAAGTTGCACGACGGTCCCAGAAACCTCATGTCCTAAAATAATCGGCTTTTCGACAACATACCGCCCAATTCTGCCATGCTCATAATAATGAACATCAGACCCACATACACCGATACAATGGACCTTGACTAAGGCTTCATTCCTTTTAGGTTCCGGTATCGGGACTTGCTTCACCTCAATATCTTTTGGTTTATTTAGGATTGCCGCTTTCATTTGTTTTTTCATCATGATCTCCTTCCAATCTTAACCTAGGCGTTTCAATATTGGCAGGCTTTGAATGACCACCTTCCAAATTGTAGCGCTATCATCTTATTATTTTAACATATCAACTATCCACATAACGATATCTTTCTAGATTACCGGTAATTCCAAAACTAGGATTGATAATCATCAACTGCTGCCTTTAAAATCGCTAGAGTTTCCTGTTTAGTTAATCGTTTTACGTTCATATCCCATCCACCCTTAGCTACTATACTATCGATAACTCTAATTTTATTTTAATATTTGCTAATCATTCTTGATCCATTTATTCTAACTTAAAAATACGAAAGTGAAAACAAAGCCATTTCACAATGGAAAAGGGAGAACCTGGAAATTTAAAATATAATACCCAGAATTGCAAATATTTTACACTTTAAAATGAAGCGCTTCCAATATACAATTATGATAGAAGCACAAAAAAGCTGAAATTTACTGATGAATGCTACACCCGTATTTAGCAAAAAAAGACAAAAAGGAGTGTCGGTCGATGAGGAAAATATCTTTTATCTTATTACTAGTTAGTTTAATAGCCTGTTTGCTAGTAGCTTGCAGTAATGGAAAATCAGGAGAAAAAGCAAATGGGAAAACGGTTAATCTAAACTTCTCTGCATGGGGAAACCCAGAAGAATTAAAAGTATACAACCGCGCTGTTGATGCCTTTAACGAAAAACACGATGATATCCAAGTTAAACTTACTGGCATACCAAATGATAATTATTTCCAGACTCTACTAACCCGTTTACAAGGTGGCCAGGCACCAGATGTATTTTATGTGGGAGACGCTGATGTTTCAACATTAGTAAATAATGGAACGATCGAGCCTCTCAGCGATTTTCTTGAAACGGATGCTTCTTATGTAAAGGAAGAGGATTTTACGACAGATATTTGGGGAGGAGCAAAGAAAGATGATGTGATTTATGCATTGTCCGTGGATTCCAACCCTTATGTGCTATATTACAATAAAAATTTATTAAAAGAAGTGGGTGCGAAGTCTCCACAAGAGTATTACGATGAAGGCAAGTGGAATTGGGAGGCAATGGAAGAAATTACAAGTAAACTGCGGGATGCCGGTTATTATGGTTTCGTCCAAGGTGGTGCTCATACCGAGATACTGAATTGGGTTTGGAGTAATGGCGGGGAATTTACAGCAGATGGAAAGGTTGTAGCAGATGAAGATGACAACACTCTGGAAGCATTTGAGTTTATAGGGCGAATGATTGAAAATAAGAACTTTATTTTTGGTGGAACATTGCCTGAAGGGCAAGGAGCTGATTCCATGTTTATGTCTAATCAAGTCGGCTTAGTAACGGCAGGCAGATGGTTTACACCTATGTTCCTCAAGACAAACATTGACTTTGATTATATTCCATTTCCATCTAATACGGATGAGCCTATTGGTTCCACAGCGATTGCTACTGCTTATTTAGCAGTGAATTCAAAAAGTGATCATATTCAAGAGGCGATGGAGTTTGTTTCATATTACACATCTACAGAAGGGCAAAAGACAAGACTTGATGGCGAAGGCAACGCTGTCCCATCTGTTTTAGGGATTGATGAAGTAGTTACAAATCAAGAAAAACCAGAACATGGTGAGTATTTGCTAGATGCAAGAGAAAAAGGTGCTGTTGTCAGTGATGAATTCACGGCTCCAGGTTTAGGACAAGAATTAGCGGATATATACGAAGTGTTTTTAATTGGAGATATCTCAGCTGAAGAAGCCGTTCAGCAAGCAGCCGATGTTGCCCGTAAAATGCTCGAAAATAAATAATATTTAAGAATGCAGTACCTTCTAGGCTGTCGGCTATATAAATCTCTTAAAGTGAAGCCGACAGCCTTTTTAAATCAATTTAATAGGAATTTAAAAAGATGTTAGCCAAGTAAAGGAGTGCCAAACTCATGAATAATAAAAACAGAAAATGGTGGGGTTATTTTTTTATCGGTCCCCAATTGATTGGTATGATCGTCTTCTCTGTAATTCCATTAATTTTTGCTTTTGCTTTAAGTATGATGGAGTGGGACGGCTTTGGCGACCAGAGATTTATTGGCTTGGAAAATTATTTTCATTTGGCGAATGATTCAAGTTTTATTAAAGCTTTATTGAATACGGCTTATTATTCTATCCTAGTTATACCTGGTGGATTAATACTAGCATTAGTCATTGCTCTTGCTTTAAATAAGGTAAAGGGAAAGGATTTTTACCGGTTATTCTATTTTATGCCAGTTGTCACAAGCTCGGTATCTGTTGGCGTTATTTGGATGTGGCTATTAAATGGAGACATCGGATTAATTAATCAATTGCTAGATATGATTGGAATTGAAGGGCCTAAATGGTTAACAGATCGCAAACTAGTCTTGCCATCAATTGCCGGGCTGAGTATTTGGTGGGGACTTGGAACAAATATGGTTATTTTCCTTGCAGGTCTTCAATCCATTCCGAGAAGCTATTACGAAGCAGCTGATATTGATGGGGCTAGTAAAATTCAAAAGTTCCGGCATATTACGTTTCCACTTCTTTCACCAACGACATTCTTTGTCGCTATTATGCTTGTCATAAGCTCTTTCCAAGTGTTTGACCAATCTTATGTCATGACACAGGGAGGTCCGGGAAAGGCGAGCTACACACTAGTCTTGCATATTTATGAGATGGCCTTTCGCCGCTCCGCTTTTGGTCCAAGTGCTGCAGCAGCAGTTGTTTTATTCCTTATCATTTTAATTTTTACACTAATCCAATTCTCAGTATCTAAAAGGTGGGTGCATTATGAAGACGGTGGTAGATAATCAACAAATGAAAAGTCCAACACCTCGGGTTTCTAGAAAAAAGGTACAGATAAAGCCAGCCGGCATCATTTTGCATATTGTACTTTTTATTGGTGCATTGCTTTTTGCAGGACCGTTTATATGGATGGCCTTAAGTAGCCTAAAATCATTTGAACAAATTTTCGCTGTACCGCCGGTATGGATTCCTGACCCATTTGTATGGGAAAACTTTACGAATTCATTAGCAGCAATGCCTTTTGGCAAAGCGTACTTTAATAGCTTCTACATTTCGGCTATTGTCGTGTTTTGCCAACTTCTTACATGCTCAATGGCTGCCTATGCGTTTGCTAAAATTAAATTCCCAGGCTCCAACGTTTTATTTATTGGATTTCTTGCAACAATGATGGTTCCGATGCAAGTAACCTTGATTCCTTTATATATTATAATGGATGCCATCGGCTGGGTGAATACGCATTTATCAATTATCGTGCCAAATGCCTTATTTAATGCTTTTGGTGTCTTTTTACTCAGACAGTTTATTATGGGAATTCCTAAAGAAATGGAAGAAGCGGCTGTAGTAGATGGTGCTAATCCACTCTTCATCTTTTTTAAAGTGATATTGCCGTTGATCAAACCAGCATTATCTGCTTTTGGTATCTTTTCATTTATTGGCATTTGGAATAACTTTATCCAACCTCTGACATTCTTAAGTGATCAAGATTTATTCACTGTACCCTTGATGTTATCCACTTTTAAAGGATTATATGTAACAGACTGGCCGTTAATGATGGCTGGTGCAACGATATCTGTTGTGCCCATCCTTATCGTCTATATCTTTGCTCAACGTCAGATTATTGAGGGGATTGCCTTGACGGGCGTGAAGGGATAAGTAAAACATGCGCCACTCCCATAGTGTATAGGCGGACATTGCATACAGATCCTCTGTAAATGTAGCTAATCCTATAGGAGATGTTAGAACAACACTACTAAACGTTCAAAAGAGCTGCCATTTGGATGGTAGCTCTAGTTTTTTACTAAAAGTGAAAAATCACAGTTCATTCGGAATTCACTTGGAGTAACACCGGTGACCTTGCGAAAGGATTTATTAAAATAATTAGAGTTTGTATAACCCACTTCTTCAGCGATTTGTTTGACCGACTTGTTAGATCGATGTAAAAGCTTCGCAGCTCGGCGAATACGAAAATTCGTTAAGTATTGAATGGGTGTCGTTTGCAAATGATCTTTAAACATTTTAATTAAAGTGTATTTAGAAATATTCACATACTCTGCCATATCTTCGAGTGTAATCGAGGCGTGATAATTTTCATCAAGAAAACGAATTACCTGATTTAGTTTATGTGGCATTTTAACATTGTTATCTTCCTCATTAATAAAAAATCGCAAACATTCCATTAAGAATCCATAACTTTGGGAAGAGGCTTCATAAGGATCGCGAATACCTTCTGCCACGGTTTCAGTATAAATAGCTAATAAGGACTGAATCACAGGTGTATCGGGTAAAAGCGAGACAACAGGACCATGTTTATCTATAATATCATCAAAAACTTGCTCCGCAACACTTCCTGTTAAAGTCAAATAAATGAACTCCCAAGGGTCACTATTGCCGGGATAATAGTAACGATGGTTTCCGGGAATACTGATAAAGAAAGCATCGTTTTTTCTTAATGTGTACGTTTTATCTTCAAATTCTAGCTTACCAATTCCAGATAAAGTGTATTGAAACACCAATGTACCATTATCTTGAGGTCGTTTCATATTGTCTAAATCATAAGATTGTGTACTGCGAGTTTCCCATCCAACATTCCATAAATTCACTGGCCTACACTTACTTGGCTCACTAAAACGAAACTGGAACTCGTTGATGGTATTCGTAGGATGCATATTTTCTGTAGACAATCTTAATCTCTCCCTTCGATATCCTTTAACTGACAGTCTACAAAATATTCAAATGGAATTTCAGATCACTATTAAAGTAGAAAAATTGGTTCTTTAAAGTATAGCATCAGAGATAAAAGTTGTACATGAAAACGGATTCCCTCTTCTAAAAGCCAAAAAATTTACTTTTCTATATAGCCCTTATCTTTAAAATTATGGATACCTTAAAAGTTCTTTTAAACTTCTAAAGGAATTTACTTTTAAGGATTGCTAAATATTTTTCGTTATTCGTATAATGAGTACAGGAGACATTTTATATTAATTATGAGGAGAGATACGTATATGAAAAAAACTTTTTCAGGAAACCCGGTATTCCCAGGATGGTATGCCGATCCAGAAGCAAGGATTTTTAATAATCGTTACTGGATATATCCAACATATTCTGCGCCTTATGATGAGCAACTATTCTTTGATGCCTTCTATTCTGATAATCTAGTAGATTGGACGAAAGTGGAGGGGATTTTGAAACAAGATGATATTCCTTGGGCCAAGCGTGCCATGTGGGCCCCTTCTCCGATCGAAAGGAATGGAAAATATTATTATTATTTTGCAGCCAATGATATTCAAAGCAATGAAGAGGTAGGAGGTATTGGCGTTGCCATCTCCGACTCCCCTGAAGGGCCATTTAAGGACGCACTTGGTAAACCTTTAATTGATCAAATTCACTTTGGGGCACAGCCCATTGATCCCCATGTGTTCATCGATGATGATGGGCAAGCTTATTTATATTATGGGGGATGGGGACATTGCAATGTCGTCCTACTCAACGAAGATATGATCAGTTTAGGTTCATTTGAGGATGGATCTACCTATAAAGAAATCACACCTGACAGATTTATTGAAGGCCCTTGCATGATCAAAAGGCAAAATGTGTATTATTTTATGTGGTCTGAAGGCGGGTGGGGCGGCCCTGATTATTCCGTCGCCTATGCCATGTCCAGCTCTCCATTAGGTCCGTTTCACAGAGTCGATAAGATCCTGCAACAAAATCCGGAAGTTGCCACAAGTGCTGGACATCATGGAATGTTGCAAATACCAGAGACAGATGATTGGTATATTGTCTACCATAGAAGACCTTTAACAGAAACAGATGCCAATCACCGAGAGGTTTGTATCGATTCTTTATCCTTTAATAAAGACGGAACGATTGAGCCTGTTACCATCACTTTCAAGGGGGCTCCATACACACCTTTGGAGAAATAGTGCCCAGCTTGCCCCCTCTTCTACCTATGTAGAGGGGGGCTTTTATGCTACGTTGTAATTAAAATCCAAGCCTATATTACGTCCTTTCATTTTTCACAACGAAAATTAACGGTCAACTTGCAATCCAAATATTATTTTGAAAAAATCTTGATAAGTAGAAAGGTAATAATCCGCTCCAGGTTCTTTATTTTGAAATAAGCAGGTTTGGATGCCTAACGTTTTACCTGGAATAATGTCAATCATACGGTCTCCAATGACTAAATCGATCCTGTGTTTTTGATGAAGATATTCATATGAGGCCGCATGTGGCTTGCGTGGATAGCCATCATCCCCTGTCACAATGTCACAGAAATACCCTTCCCAGCCATACGCCTGTAAAGTCTTCAGCACCTCCGTACGGCCACTATGTGTCATAATCACATTTTTATTAGCGTGCATTAAAACTTCTTCTACCCCTGAAAATGGTTTGAATTCATCAGCGGGTAATTGGTTTGCAAGCAAAATAAACTGGTTCACCTGTGCATCACCCAAATCAAAAAATTTAAACGCATGTTTAAAGGAAATTTTGGTTTGAGTGTAGATCTCTTCCTCCGAAACATCATCTTTCTCGATAACCTGTTTTAATATCTTTGCAAAAACCGGATACGTATCAAAAAGGGTACCGTCAAAATCCCATAAGATATTCAATTTGTCATCCCCTCACTTGAAAATCTCTTACTTTTTGTAGAATTTCCACGTGAACACAAACCATTATGAAGATTTCTCTTATAATATTAAAAAGGAGTCTGTGACAAATGGAAATATCCTTGCTTTATTTATTTGTTGGCGTTTGCATTGGTGCTTTACTTTATGTGATAGCAGATTCACGTCCTTTTTTTCTTTTTCTCTTTCTGTGCATTGCTTGGTTACCACTTCTTTTGATTGGAATGCCCTTCATCCCGTTTTTCGATGAAGAAGGCATTTCCATATCCAACCACCACACCAGCTAGACATTCAAAGCCTGGATACCTTATAAAATTTGGGAACAACTTCTTAAAATTAGCTACTCATTAACTGGCTATATTTCATTTTCCGTTATGAATAAACATATCATTCGACTTTCTATATGTTTTGTTCTTCTTCCGTTACCCTGATTTCTTCACGCTCCTAAACTTCACGCAAAAAGGTATTAATATCTTGATTAAAGTTCAGGCTAAAATTTATGCTTTCATATGACAGAAAGCTAAAAGTTCTTCACTTAACCGACATAGCTAATTAATTTGCTTTTTCTTAAGTAGGACAAATCCTAATTTTATTAAATTCCTTTGCAATTTAATTGGCAAGTCTTCAAGGTACTTTTCCATCCATCGTCCATTGGGATTCTAGAAATAACCAAAAAGCTTCCCCATTCATTTGCCATTTCAAATTAAAATATTCGTTCGTATTCAGCAATCGTTGGATCTTTCTTTCACAAAGGAGATTAAATTTAATGTATACAGGATCTACTGACTTCTGCGTTGCCCACAGGACGTGGGCAACGCAGAAGATCCTTATCCTGATACATGGGCACAAGGATAGCTAGCCTAAATCCGCCTTATGAGACTTTTCGAACATCTTTTTCAATATATTTACTAAGAAACAAGCTTTAGACCTACAGTTGCACCTAAAACCATACCAATAAAAACTACCCTTTTCCAATCTTTAGATTCCCCGTATAAAATCATTCCCAATATTGCGGCGCCAGATGCATCGATTCCTGTCCAAATTGCATAAGCAGTACCCATAGGAAGTGTTTCCATAGAATAAGCAAGAAAGATAAAACTTGCTCCAAATCCAAGAATTAAAAGAACTAATGATTGCCAATTACGGTCTTTATGTAATTTATTTATCATTACAACACCAATCATTTCGCACAAACCTGCTAAGATTAAAGAAATCCACGCCATTAAGCTTCATCCCCTTCCTGCACTTCGTAACTAATTTCAAACCAATTACTCCTGCTAATAAAAGTAAAATCAAAAGTGCCTTTTCTAATTTAAATGGTTCTCCAAAGAATAGGATTTCGGAAAACACAGTTCCTGCAGTACCTAGACCTACAAAAACTGCATATACAGTACCTACGGGAAGTTTTCGCCCCGCCATAATCATTACATAGAAGCTAATTATGATTGATATAATCGTACCAGCCCAAGTCCAAAAGTCATTTGCGTGTTTCAACCCAATCACCCAAAATACTTCAAATAGAGCTGCAACAAAAACTTTAATCTAGTTTGTGTTCATTTAAATATGACCTCCAATTTTTTATTCTTGCTATAAAGAACAAAAGCGCAAGCGCCCGTTTAGCGACGTACAAACTTTTTAGGGGCCTGACGAGATAAAGGAAACACGATGAACCCGAAGGGTGAATCGATGTTGACTTATCGTAGGAAGGCCCCGAAAGTTTGCTAGTCGCTGGGCGCTGGAGCTGGATGTCAACCACAACATAAGCAACTTATCCACAAGCTAGGATTTTATAAATTCCTAAGCAATCAAAAAAGCCTGAGAGAAAACTGTTATACAGTTTCTCCCAGGCTTTTATCCTTCCGTGGCACGTCTAGCGTGAGTTTTCTCTCGGACCAGACTAACTTTAAGTTACGGAACCCTAGAAAACATTTAATATATGCAATTAACTAAAATTATACTCACTTTACATATGAATTCAAGACAAATGATATGTCAACACTAAACTAGACACTTTAAATTCCTGGAAAATAATTTGTCGGTTACGTTGGACAGGAACAGATATCGCCCATTTCCGCAAGAATTGTAGCATGTTCCTAATAATGCATATTGGGCTGTTCGTGTTAGATGACCGAAACACTTGCCGAAATATCGCAGTAGCTAAAATTACCTATTCCGCAACCCGCATTCTCATCTCCAGTAAAACCCCTTTTTCCCGGTTTGAGGAGTAGTGCAAGTTTACCAATGACTCAAATATATCACTGATTACCGTTAATTGATGGGCTTCTGCATAATCAAGAAGCCTTTTTAAATTTGTAAAATAATCCTGTTCCGTTAAACTATTGAACGCAATGCACAAGTATTTCCCTTGGGGTATGGTCGCGATCTCAGTATCTTGTGACAACTCCAAGGTATCCTTTTTTGTTAGGACTGGTGTATATAAATATTTATAGGAAACTTCCTCAATATCGGTATAAGGCCGATAGGCGAAAATGGCGCCATAGTCATTGTAGCGAAAACCTTCTGTCGACGCTGTCATTCGCTTAAGTTTCTGAAAAGATGCAGTTAAAATATTGGTCGGATTAATTCCATCGGCTTTTGTCTGAATAATTTGGGTTTCCTCTTCATCTGAAAAAAATACTTCCTCTAAAGCTGGGTATTCCTTTATACGTTGTAACCCCTTTTTCGCGCTTGCAATCGTTTGTTCAATTTGCAATAAATTATCAATTTTTTGCTTGACAAACTTTTCTTGTTCCGTTAAAAATACCAGCAAATCATCTGCCTTTAATTCCTGCACCTTTTTCATTTCTTTTAAAGGAATGCCAATATATTTGAAGGATTTGATTAAGTCCAACAGGTATAACTGCGAGTCATCATAATAGCGATAGTTCGTATTTGGATCAATATAAGTAGGTTTAAACAAGTCAATTTTATCGTAATG
Source organism: Lederbergia ruris (assembly GCF_018332955.1). Classification (NCBI taxonomy): domain Bacteria; kingdom Bacillati; phylum Bacillota; class Bacilli; order Caryophanales; family Bacillaceae; genus Lederbergia; species Lederbergia ruris. The sequence goes on along the minus strand of NZ_BORB01000048.1, from coordinate 3,520 downwards.
CCGAAGTGCTTTTATGGAGATGTTCATTAACTTGGAGACTTCGCCAATGGAATAGAGCCTGTCCACCATGTGTTCATCACATCCTTTAACAATTTAGTTTAACAAAAACCGTATTCCTTGCAATAGACAAAGAATACGGTTTTGCATTGTTTAAGCCTCTTGATGTTGCGGTTCTTTCCATGCAAGTGTAAGCCCAATTCCGATTGCTAAAATAATAGTTGCGAAATAAAACGGATAATTAAGCTTGATATCGAACAATAACCCACCGATTACAGGGCCAATCACATTTCCGACACTTGTAAACATTGAATTCATGCCAGCAACAAAGCCTTGTTCCTTACCGGCAATTCTTGTTAGATATGTTGTTACAGCTGGGCGCATTAAATCAAATCCAATAAATACAGTAATGGTAACAAGTAAAACAGAAAAATATTGCTGAACAACCGTTAATAAAAAAACGAGGACGGTTGATAGCATAAGGCTATATCGGATTAAGCGAATTTCACCTAGCCATTTTGTTAAGGGATCAAATAGCACGACTTGAAAAAAGGCCCCGATAATAGCTCCGCCTGTTATCGCAATGGCAATATCCTTCGGGGTAAACCCAAATTTATGATCGACAAATAATGAAAATAACGATTCGAAGGAAGATAAACCGAACGAGAATATTAATATAATGATAAATGAAATAAAATACATCGGTGCAAAAATGCGTCTCCAACCTGTTTTTTGCCCCACTTTATTTTCTTCGTGTTCAGGGTTTCTTTCCGGTTCATGAAGCAGTATAACCGACAAAATGGCTGCAGCCAAAGCAACGCCTGCCGCAACAAAAAATGGCAATCGAGAATGAATTTCTGCTAAGAAACCCCCGATACCCGGACCAATAATAAATCCTGTTGATATAGCTGCTGACATATAGCCCATGGCTTTGGAGCGTGTGTCAAGCGTAGTAATATCTGCAATAAAAGCTGTTACTGCCGGCATAATGAATGCTGCACTTACCCCACCAAGCATACGTGACAAAAAAAGAACGCTGACTGATTTTCCAATACCAAACAGCAATTCGGAAAAACTAAAGATAATCAAGCCAATTACAATCATTCTTTTACGGCCGAATTGATCAACCCATCGGCCTGCAATTGGTGATACAAGCAGTTGTATAAAGGCAAAGGCAGCAACCATATTACCCACAACCGATCCTGATAAATGCAATTCATTCATGATGGTGGGAACGACTGGAATAACAAGGCTGATTCCCAAAAACGCAATGAATATATTTACTAATACGACCATTAATGCAACGTTGTGTTTCTTCATATTGCTCTACTCCTTAAAAAAACATATATACCATAATTTAATACCTACCCTTAGGGGAGAGTCAATCATTTTTACTCATTTTACAATATTGATGAATAAAAATTAGTTTGCGTCTTTTTCAATGAATGATACGCCTTATGTATGCTCCTTTTTAATGACTACGAAAAAACCCTATCCTTCCTTGTAAAATAAATATGTGCAATGTTTATTAACGCCTTCACTACAGGTAGCGACTCTTCAGCAGATGGGCAGCTATGCCCTATTGTTCGCCACACTGTAGTCTTTAATTTCCTACGCACAAAAGCATCCCCCACGCTTGTACGTGTCTAGTATGGCATACGGCGCCTCCGACCTGTGCTACGTATAAATAGGGGCGCGCACTGTACGAAAAAAGAGCGCTGTGTTTGTACACACATACGCTCTTAAACGTCGTCATTCGATCTATATACCGGTGGCCGGGGTCGAACCGGCACTCCGTGAGGAACACGATTTTGAGTCGTGCGCGTCTGCCTATTCCGCCACACCGGCATAGTTCATGGAGGCGGCAACCGGATTTGAACCGGTGATAAGGGTGTTGCAGACCCGTGCCTTACCACTTGGCTATGCCGCCAGAACCTTATGGAGCGGAAGACGGGATTCGAACCCGCGACCCCCACCTTGGCAAGGTGATGTTCTACCACTGAACTACTTCCGCAAAAACTGGGCTAGCTGGATTCGAACCAACGAATGACGGAGTCAAAGTCCGTTGCCTTACCACTTGGCTATAGCCCAATAATATAATGGGGCGACTAGTGGGAATCGAACCCACGAGTGTCGGAGCCACAATCCGATGCGTTAACCACTTCGCCATAGCCGCCATAAATTAAAAATTGGCAGGGGTAGTAGGAATCGAACCCACATCAAAGGTTTTGGAGACCTTCGTTTTACCATTAAACTATACCCCTAAAATGGTGGTGGGGGACGGATTCGAACCGCCGAACCCGGAGGGAGCGGATTTACAGTCCGCCGCGTTTAGCCACTTCGCTACCCCACCATGAATTCTATTAAATGGTGGCTCAGGACGGAATCGAACCGCCGACACAAGGATTTTCAGTCCTTTGCTCTACCGACTGAGCTACTGAGCCTTATTACTAAGTTTATAAAAATGGCGGTCCGGACGGGACTCGAACCCGCGACCTCCTGCGTGACAGGCAGGCATTCTAACCAACTGAACTACCGGACCTTTATTGCGGGGGCAGGATTTGAACCTGCGACCTTCGGGTTATGAGCCCGACGAGCTACCAGACTGCTCCACCCCGCGACGAAAAAGTGACCCCTACGGGATTCGAACCCGTGTTACCGCCGTGAAAGGGCGGTGTCTTAACCGCTTGACCAAGGGGCCAATATATTTTAGAATGGCGGAGAGCAAGGGATTTGAACCCTTGAGACAGCATTAGCCGCCTACACGATTTCCAATCGTGCTCCTTCGGCCACTCGGACAGCTCTCCAATAATGGCTCCGCAGGTAGGATTCGAACCTACGACCGATCGGTTAACAGCCGATAGCTCTACCACTGAGCTACTGCGGAACAATATGCCTGGCAACGTCCTACTCTCACAAGGGGAAGCCCCTTATTACCATCGGCGCTGAAGAGCTTAACTGCCGTGTTCGGGATGGGAACGGGTGTGACCTCTTCGCTATTGCCACCAGACTTTACTTTCATAGGATGTGCTGATTTCTGTGTACTCACAGGACGTGAGCGATCTTAGCAGAAGATTCTATGAAGAAGCGACATATCCTATTATAACTACTTTTATGTAAAAATCAAGAGAAATTTTTATTATTCTCTCAAAACCAGATAAAGAAGAAGACAAACGAGAAACAACAATTTGAATCCAGCTCCAGTGCCCAGCGACTAGAAAACTTCTACGTTTCTTCCTACGATAAGTCAACATCAGTTCGTCCTATCGGACTCACTGTGTTTCCTTTATCTCAGGCCAACAGGATGTTGGTCAGAACAGCGTTGCGCCAGGAAGGCGCGAATTTAGCTGTTCATCCTTTAAGTTTTTACGTCGCTAAACGGGCACTTCCGCTTTTTAATTGATTAAGTCCTTGACCGATTAGTATCCGTCAGCTACATGTGTCACCACACTTCTACCTCGGACCTATCAACCTGATCATCTTTCAGGGGTCTTAAGGCTTGCGCCTAGGGAAATCTCATCTT
>NZ_BORB01000047.1:0-26033 GCF_018332955.1 Lederbergia ruris | reverse complement strand
CGCCATGAACGGCAAAATAGTGCCGGGAGAGGGAGAAACTCTACAAAAAAAGGTTCCAAGCAAATTTTTTATTGCTTGGAACCTTTTTATTTACTATTTTTGGCTAGTTATGTCCCAGCCTCTTTTTCTCCTATTTCAAACTAATTAATTACTGGAGTGCAAAGCAAGTAGTTGATACGTGATAATCGTTTGGTTATTTTCCCACTCGACCTTTTGAATTTTCGCAGTGGCTCGGTAATCACTTTCAATGGTGTGGCGCACCTCGATTGGGATATCAATTGGATACAGCCGATAGCCATCTTTTTTAAGCGTGAATTGATTTCCCTGTTGTCTCACTTCATTTCCTTTTGTTACAATCAACGTATTTAATTCGAAGGGCATTCCCATTGTGATCCCCCATTTCCTTGTTAAATCATACTAATTACATTATATCGTGATTTTCCTGTTGTTTCATCCAATAACAAAGATCTTTGACAACTTTTCGATTGACGGCTGGTGGAAAATAGTGGGTATAGTGTTCAAAATACCAGGTTTCCACTTTTTTCCCCAGTGTGCGTAGTCTTTTTTCTAAGCGATGGGCATGCTCGATTGTCACATTGTCATCAAGCATTCCGTGAATAATTAACACAGGCGGTTTCATCGCTTCCATTTGATAAAGTGGTGTGCGCCATTGATATTCCTCGAGTGCTGTCTTCGGTGAACCACCAATCACCCTTTTCATCATCCTCCGAAGATCAACCCGCTCCACATAGGTTAGAGCTACGTCTGATACACCACCCCACGTGACCACAGAGGCAGCTTGTTCATATTCCAATCCCGTAAGCAGTGCCATCACACCCCCGCGAGAAAAGCCAAAAATATGAATTCGCTTGGAAAGAACAAGAGGATGGCCCTCTAATAATTCAAAACCTGAAAAGGCATCCCGGCGATCATCACCCGCAAAATCTTCATTGCCCTCTCCCCCACGATTCCCCCGATAAAAGGGGGCAAAGACAATAAAACCTTCTGAGGCAAATTGGGCAATCCGAGCTGGTCTGACCATCCCCACATTTTTAATCCCGCCCCGTAAGTAGAGGAAGCCTTCATATTTTCCAGCTCGCCTTGGTTCCGCTAAAAGCCCTTTTACCTTTAATCCCTCTGACATATAGGTCACTAAATATAAGTTCACATACGGGTTTGGTGAAGGAAATACTTGTTTTTCTACCATTTTTCCATCGTGTCGCATTGATTTCCGCTCCTTCGATATCGCTTCTTTCCTCTAGGCTATCACACAATTTTTCATTTTACATATGATAATTCTAAACAGATTCACATACGAGGAGGCAATCGCCATGAAGGCAATTTTAAAAATAGGATCATTGGTGATGGTGGCGATTCTCGCAGTCTTCGCCTTAACCGCTTGTTCCAAAGAAGATCCTTTAGAAAAGGTAAAATTAGCTGAAGTCACGCGATCTATTTTTTATGCTCCCCTATATGTTGCCCTAGAACAAGGATATTTTGAAAAAGAAGGGCTGGATGTCGAATTAACAACCACATGGGGTGGAGATAAAACAATGACCACTTTGCTGTCAGATGGAGCGGATATTGCCCTTGTTGGATCTGAAACCTCGATTTATGTGGATGCTCAAGGAGCTACAGATCCCGTCATAAATTTTGCGCAATTAACGAAAACTGATGGCACCTTCCTTGTTTCTCGTGAAAAGATCGATGATTTTGATTGGGAGATGTTAAAAGGTTCTACTTTTCTTGGGCAACGAAAAGGGGGAATGCCACAAATGGTCGGCGAATTTGTGCTTAAAAAACATGGTATCGACCCCCATACCGATTTAGAGCTTATTCAAAATATTGATTTTGGTAATATCCCGAATGCTTTTGCCTCAGGCACTGGCGACTTCGTGCAGTTGTTTGAACCAACCGCCTCTGTTTTTGAAAAAGAAGGAAAGGGCCATATTGTCGCTTCTTTTGGTGAAGAATCTGGTCATGTTCCTTATACCACATTTATGGCGAAACAAAGCTATATGGATAAACATCCAGAAACCGTTGAAAATTTTGTGCGGGCTCTTCATAAAGCTCAAGAGTGGGTAGAGAAAGCAGATGCAGAAGAAATTGCTAAGGTTGTTGCTCCGTACTTTGAAGACTCCGATTTGGATACTTTGGCCGTTGTCGTAGAACGTTATCGAAGCCAAGGCTCTTTCGCAAAAGATATGAAATTAACGAAAGAAGGCTGGGACAATTTACAAGCCATTATGGATGAAGCAGGGGAACTTCCAGAAAAAGTAGACTATGAAAAACTTGTCAATACCTCAATTGTTGAAAAAGGAATGAAATGAATTCGGAGCGGCTGGTGGCGCAATTTCATAGCCAGCTCGCGCGATCCCAGCAAGATATACCATTTGTACAGAAGGAGGGCCGCTCATGAGTTTTATCGAAGTAGAACAAGTCGGTCACCATTATTTCACTCCCTCCACTGTGACTACAGCTTTGGAGGATGTGTCTTTCACGATTAAAAAGGGAGAATTTGTTTCCTTTCTAGGACCAAGTGGATGTGGAAAAACGACCATGCTTTCAATTTTGGCTGGCTTAATCACCCCTACATCCGGAAAAATCCGCATCGATCAGCAAGCGCCTGATCATGATGCTAATTTCATTGGCTATATGTTACAGCAAGATTATTTATTTCCTTGGAAAACGATCGAGGAAAATATCTTGCTCGGATTAAAAATGAATGGCAGATTAAGTTCAAAAACAAAGCAAAGTGCGCTAAGCTTTTTAAACCAAATTGGGTTAAAAGGCGTCAATCAGCAAAAACCACAACAATTATCAGGTGGGATGCGCCAACGAGCTGCGCTTGCGAGAACAATGGCCGTCAATCCAAAACTTTTATTATTAGATGAACCATTCTCGGCACTCGATTATCAAACCAAATTGAAATTAGAGGATTTGGTCGCAGAAATTCTCAAAGCATATGGAAAAACAGCGATTCTTGTGACCCACGATATTGGCGAGGCGATTTCGATGAGTGACCGTATTTTTCTTTTTTCTGGAAGTCCTGGGAAAATTCATCGCATCTTTGACATTCCAAAAGAACTAAGAGTGTTAAAGCCTTTTGATGTAAGAAGCCACGAATCCTATAATCAAATCTTTCAAACGATATGGAAGGAGTTGGAAGCTCTTGAAAGCTAATCAATCTGACCTCCTCCATGCCCATTATAAACAAAAGCTTTTAAAGGAGAAAAAATGGGTACTATTTTATCAGATAGTAATTTTCATTCTCTTTTTTTCTTTATGGGAAATCGCCAGTCGACTTCATTGGATTGATCCACTGATTTTCAGTTCACCCACTAAAGTCGGCGCTTTATTGATAGAAAAAGTAATGGATGCTTCCTTGTTTACGCATTTGGGTGTGACGGTTTTTGAAACGGTGATGGGGTTTATTTTAGGTACTGTCCTCGGCACCTTATTAGCTGCCCTCTTATGGTGGTCCCCTTTCTTCTCAAAAATCGTTGACCCGTATCTCGTGATCATGAATGCGATGCCGAAAGTAGCGCTTGGTCCGATTCTGATTGTCGGCCTTGGCCCAGGATTCACCTCGATTATTGCCATGGGTACACTCGTATCGGTGATTATTACAACCATCGTCATCTATACCTCGTTTCGGGAAGTGGATGATCATTACATTAAAGTATTAAAGACATTTGGTGCAACAAGGAAGCAAATTTTTAAAGAAGCGATTTTGCCTGCTTCCTTCCCAACGATTATTTCGACATTAAAAGTGAATGTTGGTCTATCATGGGTTGGCGTGATTGTTGGAGAATATCTCGTCTCCGCCAAAGGGCTTGGCTATATGATTATTTATGGATTTCAAGTGTTCAATTTCACCCTTGTCATGCTCTCGCTCCTGTTGATCGCTATTTTTGCGACGATGATGTATAAAGGAGTAGAATGGGTGGAAGGAAAACTGTTAAATGAAAAATAGCAAAGGGCGTGGATCCAGAACCGGTCCACGCCTTTTTTAATAGACACCCTGTTTTTTCAGCTGCTCAAGGGCAAGGGGGACAACCTTATCCTTCATGATGAAGCTAAATCGAGTGGTATGTAATTGGGGTAAAAGCTCACCTTCTAACAAGATCGGACCTTTCGTTTCTAAATAATCAGACTTTGTTTCTAATTCCTGAACTTCCGCGTACATGATGGCTTTAACAAACGGGGCGGAAGAAGGCTCTGTTACTTGATACTCTCCGAGAAAGGAAATGGTTTCAATGATTCCGCCTGTCTCCTCCCATACCTCTCTTTTAGCTGCCTCTTCAATCGTTTCTCCGGCCTCCAATTTTCCACCCGGAAATTCTAATCCCCGCTTGCTGTGGTCAGTCATAAGCCATTTTCCTTGGTACCGACAAATAACGAAGACATGCTGCGCCTTTATGGGAAAAGCCTCCCGCTGAAAAGTCAATGTAACTTGAGATCCATTTTGATCAATAAACTTATACATCCCTATCCCTCCCTCCTTACTATACTCTGTTCAGGAAGGGAGGGAAATGATTTGCTCATTCACTCGTAAAATCTTCCAGTATCCCAATGCTGTCGATATGATCTTTTGCTTCCTGGTCCCCTAACTGATAAATTAGTTGATAAACTTGGATTAAATTTTCATCGTATCTATCATTTGTGGAGTCGTTGTGATACTCTACAAAAGGTACGTGTGCACGTGCAAAATCGATCATGCTGTTATTGTAATTCGCATTAAAGATTTGGCGGAGCTTGCCGATCTCCTGTTCTGTGGCATTGATTTTAAACTGCCATGGCGAGACATTAGGAGCCGAAAAAATTTCTCCCGCTCCAATGGATATATAATAGGTTTGGCGATCCTGTTGATTCACACTCATCTACCTCCAGGTCAATGTAATCCAAAAGTCATCACTTTTGCCGATTATGCATATTTTGTTACACTTCTTCTTATTTTATTCTTAAGGTATACTTTGATTTGAGTAAGACGGCCCTTGTAAAAAAGGAATACGTATCTATACGGAGGCAGGATTGTTTTTTCCAAAAAAGGGTAAATAAAAGGATAGCTAGGGAGGTGCTAAAATGAAACTTGTCGATGAATTGTTTGCGATGTATCAAGATAAACTCACAGACGAAGATGATTTAGACATGATTACTTTCGCGGTTCTAGAGCATTATAACAAAAAAGAACTTATGCAAATTGTCCATGATATGAATGAATTTGAATTACAATATTTTATCCGCATGTATCTCTTGGAATCACTCAAAGGTAAAATGGAACAGGCCGAATTTCATGACCAATATCCGTCCAACGATTCAAAATTTTACCACTAAATACATATGTAATGAACTCAAGGTCGAGAAATTGGGCTAACCCCCCAATCCTAAGAACCCCATTCCCTACCAAAGAAATTGGGAATGGGGTTCTTCACACACTTGAATGGGGTTCTTCGCACTTGAATGGGGTTCTTCGCACTTGAATGGGGTTCTTCGCACTTGAATGGGGTTCTTCGCACTTGAATGGGGTTCTTCGCACTTGAATGGGGTTCTTCGCACTTGAATGGGGTTCTTCGCACTTGAAAAAACTTGGTGCACGAGGCACCAAGTTTTTTATTTTCCTAAAAAGGCTTTTAACATCCAATTATGTTTTTCCAAGCTGGTGTGAATAGCTAGGAACATATCAGATGTGGATTCGTCTCCTGCTTTTTCAGCGATTTCCATTCCTTCTTTTAATTCATCGATTAAAATCGTAAAATCATCAACGATGGATTGCACCATCCCATTTGCATCCAACGTTTCCTCTACTTCCCCGATGCTGGCCATTTGCAGAGCATCCTTTAACGTCGCAACGGGTTTACCGCCGATCGCAAGCAATCTTTCCGCCAATTCATCAATATTCTGATCGGCTTCATTATAAAGTTCTTCAAATTTTTCGTGAAGCGAAAAGAAATGCGGTCCTTTTACATACCAATGATGATTATGTAACTTCGTGTAAAGGACAGTCCAGTTCGCTACTTGTTTATTCAGCATTTCCATAACTTGTGTGTTTGTCACTCTTATCACTCCCTCTAATGATAGATTTACCCAGTTTTTCGTAAATGAAACATGCTTATCTTCTCCTGTTAAATGTAAATTATTCTCTCTTTTGTTACATATTTTTTATATTTATTCTTTATGGTGTATAAAAAACCACTTGAAATTCGACAAAATTTGCTATAAACTTAACCTAACAATTATTAGGTGGTGAATATTTTGACTAAAGATAAAATTTTAGCAGCTGCGATAAATCAGTATTCTATGTTTAATTATCATGGAGCTACCATGCAAAAGATCGCAAAAGAGGTGGGAATCAAGCCGGCTTCGATCTATTTCTTTTACAAAAATAAAGAAGAACTGTTTATTGCGGCTTTTCAATCATTATTGCAATCCCATTTTGAACAAATGAAAAGGATACTGGATGAAGCGAAAGATCGCGGACTCCTAGAAATTTTCCAATCATTGTTGACTGGGACGGTTGCCTATCATCAAAGTCATCGGCAAGAAACAAATGCTTATATTTCCCTAGTGGCTTCACCACCTGCTGAAATGAAACAGTTTCTCCAAGAACATATGAAAACATTTGATACATGGATGTTTGATTCCTTAGTGGAGCTTGCCAAACGGGATTTCCCCCATCTGACAGAAGCTGAGGCAAAAGTGCTGACAAAGCAATTTGTTCTGCTTATGGACGGAATATTCTGGGAAATCAATCTATATGATGAAGAAACTTTGCAAGAACAAATCGATCAAGCCCATCAAATCATGGCCAAACTATTGGAGGGATTACAACATGAATAATGACTACGAAAGACAACCTGTCCCTATGAGTGAAAGGAAAAAATGGTATTCCATTAGTTTAGTCTGGATTGCGGTTGGAATCGACCTTTCTGCCATGTTATTTGGGGCTGAATTAGGTGCTGGGATGAATTTTCAAGATGCCCTGCTCGCTGTCGTGATTGGATCTGCGATTTTAGGTGGATTAGCTGCTTTCTGTGCGTATGTTGGGGCTGTGACGGGGTTATCTACCTCGATGATTTCTAAATTTACCTTTGGAGCAAATGGCGCCAAATTTGTTTCTCTTTTTCTTGGCATCTCTTTGCTTGGTTGGTTCGGTGTTCAAACCGGATTTTTTGCAGAAAATGCCTTTGCGGCGATTAAAGGGGTAGCCGGTTGGGAGATCCCTCTTCCTCTCTTAGCAGGAATTGGTGGTATCTTGATGATGACCACAGCCGTACTAGGCTATCGAGCCATTGAAAAACTAAGTACATGGTCTGTGCCCTTACTGTTAATTTTAGTTGTATTATCCGTAATTTTAGCGATTAAAAAATACGGGGCAAGCGAATTATCTGCCCCCGTCGAAAATGTTTTCTCATTAGGAATGGCGATCTCCCTTGTCATTGGGGTATTTGTTTTAGGGGCCGTCATCTCACCTGATGTATCCAGATGGGCCCGCACAAAAAAAGATGCGATTTTAGCTTCATTCTTTGGTTTTTTCTTTGGCAATAGTTTTATGATTGTGATTGCGATGATCCTCTCGAGAATTATGGATGAAAGTGATTTGACGACAATTATGATTACCGTTGGCTTAGGAGTTCCAGGGATTCTCGTCCTAATCCTTGCACAATGGACAACCAATACGAGCAATGCTTACTCATCTGGATTAAGTTTGGCCGTGATTTTTTCGAAAACGAATAAGGTTGTCCTCACTTTAATAGCCGGAATCACCGGAACCTTATTAGCAGTCTTCGGGATTTACGATTATTTTATTGATTTCTTAACGATTATGACGATGTTTATCTCACCAATCGGTGGAGTTTACACAGCTTCCTATTATATTGGGGGGCAGAAATTATTTAAGCAGGAAAATCAACAAGCGTTCAAATTCCTTCCCCTGCTTGCCTGGGCACTTGGAACATTTATTAGCTGGTTGACGATGGAAGGTCCGATTGGCTTAGAACTATTCACCTTAACCACGATTTCATCGGTTGATAGTTTTCTAGTCGCCTTTCTTTTCCAAGCGATTTTCATTATTTTATTGAAACAAAGGAGAGCTGTCTAATGAGATGGTTACATGAAGAAGATATCGAAAATATTGCGATTGGCGCCACAGTCCTTGGTACTGGTGGAGGCGGAGATCCTTATATTGGAAAGATGATGGCCTTATCAGCGATTAAAAAATTCGGGCCTGTCCAAGTGATCTCTGTGGATGAATTAAATGATACGGATTGGGTACTCCCTGCATCTGGAATGGGATCCCCTAGTGTGTTAGTCGAAAAAATCCCTTCCTTTGAGCAATTATCGGCACCATTACAAGCCTATGAAAAAGCGTCTGGTAAAAAAACGGATGTCGTGATGCCGATCGAGGTCGGTGGGGTTAATTCATTAATTCCCGTCGCCGTTGCTGCGATGAATGGGATCCCGATCTTAGATGGGGATGCGATGGGGCGTGCTTTTCCAGAAGCACAAATGGTCACTTTCCATTTGGATGGATTAAAACCAAAGCTTGCAACGATTGGTGATGAACAAGGAAATACGGTCACCATTGAGCCTGTCGATGGATTTTGGAGTGAAAAATTAGCGCGAAATATTACGATTTCGATGGGTGGCTCTTCGATTGTTTGTGATTATGGAATTACAGGGGCACAGGCGAAAAAAAGTGTGATCCCTGGGACCCTCACCCTTGCCCAAGAAATCGGTGCTGTATTATCGACCAATCGAACAGCTGCTGTCCATCCGATTGAGCAAATGCTGAAGTTGCTAAAAGGATACCGCCTTTTTAAAGGGAAAGCTGTGTTTATTAAAAGAGGGATTCAAGGTGGGTTCACCCGAGGCGAAGCCCAGTTTGATGGAACGGATGATTTTATACACCAATCGTGTACCTTGCATTTCCAAAATGAACATTTGTTAGCGGAATTAAACAGAAAACCGATTGCGATGACGCCTGATTTAATTGCAGTTTTAGATGAAGAAACCGGGATGCCGATCACAACGGAAGGATTGAAATATGGTGCGAGAGTCGTCGTGGTTGCGTTCCCGGCCCATGAAAAATGGCGGACACCAATTGGGATTGAAACAGCGGGACCCCATTATTTCCAATATCCATATGAGTATCAACCACTGGAATCTTTAGTAAAGGAGCATGCAAACAAATGATCAGACTCGGAATTGATGTTGGTGGAACCAATACAGATGGCGTTCTTTTAAACGCGGATAATGAAGTGTTAAGTAGTGCCAAACATGCCACAACCGCCGATATTTTTACAGGAATTGAAAAAACGATTGATGCCTTGGTCGAAGAAGCGAAAATCAATGTGAAAGAGATTCAAGTGGCGACATTAGGAACTACCCATTGCACTAATGCGATTGTGGAAAGAAAAGCTTTAAATAAAGTCGGGATTATTCGCCTTTGCTTACCTTCTGGGACAACCGTTCCCCCTTTGATTGGCTGGCCAGAGGATTTAGTGGAAGAGCTGCAAGTAACGACTGTGCTTGTTCATGGAGGCTATGAATATAATGGCGCCCCCATCGCCACGCTTCAATATGAAGAACTTGAGCAAGCTGTCCAACAATTTCGTGGAAATGTCGACTCGATTGCCATTTCAGGTGTTTTCTCCCCTGTTTTGAATGAACAGGAAAAAGAAGTAGCCGCGTTTTTAGAAAAAGAATTACCAGGTATTCCATTATCACTTTCAAGTGAAATAGGTTCGATTGGTTTAATCGAACGCGAAAATGCGACAATCTTGAACGCCGCATTAATGAACACGATTCAACATGTCACATCTGGATTCGGGCAAGCGTTACAGGATCAAGGGATCGAGGCGCAGATTTATTTAGGACAAAATGATGGTACCTTAATGACACATGAGTTTGCCCAAAAGTATCCGATTTTCACGATTGCTTGTGGACCGACAAACTCGATTCGTGGTGCCGCTCATCTTTCTCAAGAGCCTAATGCGATTGTGGTTGATATTGGCGGGACAACGACGGATATTGGTGTCCTTAGCAATAGCTTCCCACGACAAACATCACTCGCTGTGGAAGTGGGCGGTGTCCGCACCAATTATCGAATGCCAGATATTTATTCAATTGGCTTAGGCGGGGGTACACGTGTTCATTTGGAAGACGGAGCTTGGAAAATTGGACCAGATAGTGTCGGTCATCAATTAACAGAAAGGGCGCTTGTGTTTGGTGGCGAGGAATTAACGGCTACAGATGTGGCGATCGGCGCCGGTAAGATGAAGATTGAAGGAACAGACCTTGGTCAACTTGGCCAATACCCTGTTGACGAAATTTATCCCGACCTTGTCGAAATGGTGGAAAAAGCGATTGATCGGATGAAAACAAGTGCGGAAGCTTTACCCGTTGTGTTAGTCGGCGGCGGTGCCTCCTTAATGCCTAAGGATTTACAAGGGGCCAGTCGGGTGATTCGTCCAGTCCATGCCGGTGTCGCCAATGCGATCGGCGCGGCCCTTGGGGATATTAGTGGAACGATTGAACGGATTTATACATTAGAAAACCAATCCCATCAAGAAGCCGTTGAAGAAGCTAAAGCAGAAGCGATCCAAACAGCGATTGCGGCCGGGGCCAATCCAGACCAGGTAGATATTATCCAATTAGAAGACTTTCCCCTTGCTTACATGCCCGGCAATGCGATTCTCGTGCGAGTAAAAGCGGCGGGGCCGTTGAAGATATAAGGTGGGATTTGTGCTAGGCACTTATGGAGGTGCCTAGCGTTTTTTCTAGGACTAAATTTTGACCAAACGCCAATCCCCTCTCGGATCGAAGGATTTACTGAATCGTTTTGATTTACTCTCGGATAGACTGATTTATTCTCGGATAAGGCGAGTTCGCTCTCGGTCCCTGTCAGATTGTGTTAAACTATAGATAAACATCTCGCTAGAAAGAAGAATACCCTATGTTAAAATCAATCTTTTTAAATCTTATTCGCTTTTATCGCAAGTTTATTTCTCCCTTAAAGCCGCCAACCTGTCGCTTTTATCCCACTTGCTCGCAATATGGATTGGAAGCGATCCAACGGTTTGGGGCGATTCGCGGTGGTTGGCTAACCATCAAACGGATTGGAAAATGCCATCCCTTTCACCCCGGGGGAATTGACCCTGTTCCAGAAAAAATAGATAAGTTGAAGCATCAGCATGATGAATAAACGGCTAGAAGCACGAAAACGAGAGCTTTTTTCCTGAATTTGTTCATCCTGATCGCAATGCTACATCCATTCCACCAAAATATTCCCTTGATGATTTTTTTAAAAAATATATTGCTTTTTCTTTAAAAATCAGCTATGCTAATTTCCGTACTTTAAATCGGAATGATTCTTATTAAGGAAGAGGAGGAACGCATGAATAAGCATAAGCGTATTTATTTAGTGATTGTATCAATTTTTATTTTACTATTAGCGGCCTGTGGAAATGAACAACAGAAAAATAATACTGGCAAGCTAACCATTTATACAACGGTTTATCCGTTACAATATTTTACAGAAAGAATCGGTGGAGAGCATGTTTCTGTGCAATCCATTTATCCGCCTGGTTCTGATGAGCATACATTCGAACCTTCGCAAAAAGATATGATGAAGCTCGCGGATGCCGATTTATTCTTTTATATTGGCTATGGATTAGAAGGTTTTGCGCAAAAGGCGGAGAAAACATTAAAAAATGAGACTGTTCAGATTGCGGCCGTTGGGGAGAAAATCGATGTGGAACCTCAGTCTCATCAACATGAGAATCATGAGGAACATGAACATGAAGAGCATGGGCATGAAGGACATGAACATGGTGAGGAAGATGGACATCATCATGGTGACGTGAATCCCCATCTTTGGATTGATCCGATCTACGCGAAAGAATTAGCAGAACAAATTTTGCAGCAATTGGTGGAGGCTAAGCCTGAGTATAAATCAGAATTCGAAAAAAACTACCAAGATTTAGCAGGTGAATTAGAGCAGCTTGATCAGGACTTTGCTTCGATGGCGAAGCAAGCGAAAAGAAAACAATTTGTTGTGGCCCATAAAGCCTATAGCTATTGGGAAAGTCGTTATGGACTCGAGCAAATTGCGATTGCGGGGATTTCGTCAACAGAAGAACCTTCGCAAAAAAAATTACAAGCCATTGTCGATACCATCAACGAAGAAAAGGTTCCCTCTATTTTCGTCGAGCAAAATATTAACTCACACCTCGCTGAAATTATTCAAAAAGAAACAGGGACGGAATTGCTTCCGATTCATAATTTAGCCGTGTTAACAGAAGATGACCTAAAAAACGAGGAAACCTATTTTACTTTAATGGAGAAAAATTTAACCAACTTAGAAAAAGCTTTGAATCAATAAACGTTCATATTCTCTGAAGGATGAACAGCTAAGTTCGCGCCGTCCTGGCGCAACGCTGTTCTGACCCACATCCTGTGGGCCTAGAATTGTCATTATTGGAAAGAAGGAAATCAATGTGGGGCTGATTGTATTTATGTCGTCAGCCAGCATGGGCATAATGCTTCATCAGGAGAGGTAACTGATTGTCAGACGTTTAGAAAGAGGTAACATCCGAAATGAAGGAAAACGCATGAGTTATTCATACAGTCTTTCACCTGGCTTATCGTTCTTTTACCTGATTCCTTCTTGGGATTTAATACATTATCTGAACGCAAAATACGTTCAATGTAATCATTATCTATATCTAATTCAGAAAATATCTCATTTTTCATTAGTGATCTGTAAGTGTTTTTACCTGAACCGTTGTTACCTGCAAAAACATACAATGTCTTCATTCATTTGAAGCCCTCTCCGTCATCTCTTTATAGCCATTAGGATATTCTTTTACCAATTTTCCATTTTCAACGTAAATGATTGGTTGATTATACATCTTAGCATCTATCATAGCTCTTTCTCCAGTGAACTTCGCCATTCTTGAAGCTTTATCACTTAAACCACGTTTAACCACAGCGCCCCCTCCTTGATTTGTTGATATTTTTACAACAGACATTGAAAATAGTACAAATACATTCCATAACACAAGTATAAACTAAAATCAACCACTTTTGTTAATTTTTCGTTTTTATTGCAAATATATATAAGGGATTTTCTATGTCATGTGGCTTGTGATAATTTCCTTATGCAAACGCACTTCTTCCACACGCCGTTCGTTTAATGAAAATCCAATCCCTGGGAGGGTCGGAACGGTGATTTTTCCTTTCTCCATCTCAATGGGCCGATCCAAAATATCTTCTTCCCAATAGTGAGTGGAAGGTGATAGATCACCTGGCAATGTGAAAGCTGGAAGGGAAGCTAAGGCCAAATTATGAGCTTTCGATATACCAAATTCGATCATGCCGCCACACCAGACTTGGAGCTGATTTTCTTGACAGAGATCGTGAATTTGTTTGGCGTTCGTTAGTCCTCCAACACGACCTACTTTGATGTTGATGATTTGGCAACTTCCTAATTGAATCGCACTTTTCACATCATGAACATTCGTGATGCTTTCATCTAAGCAAATCGGTGTGTTGATTTGCTTTTGCAAGATGGCGTGTTCGACGATATCGGTTGTACCAAGGGGTTGCTCGATCATGAGTAGGTCAAATTCATCCAAAGCACGAAGGCGGTCGACATCATCCAGTGTATAGGCGGAGTTGGCATCTGCCATCAAGGGCACATCTGGGAATTCCCTTCTGATCGCCTTGATAAACTCGACATCATTGGCCGGGCTAATTTTTAATTTCATGCGTTCAAACCCTTGTTCAGAAAACTGCTCGATCTGTTTAAGCGCATCTGTGACATCTTGTGTAGCCACAACCGCTCCTGCCCGCACCTCATTGCGCTCCCCGCCAAGTATCGTGGAAAGAGACTTTCCTTGTTTTTTTGCGTACAGATCCCAAAGCGCGGTTTCAATGCCACTTTTGGCCATTGGATTTCCCCTCAGGCTAGAAAATTCACGTGTAAACTCCGAAGGATGAGCAAACTTTTTTTGTAGAACCACGGGTAAAATAAAATCCTTTTGGATATGATAAGCGGTCTTCACTGTTTCTTCCGTATACCATGGGGAGGAAAATGCAACTGTTTCTCCGTAGCCGACTTCTCCTTCACGATCCCATAGTTCAATGATGATGGCCTCTCGTTCTCGAACTGTCCCTAAATGGGTAGAAAAAGGCTGCTTTAATGGCATCGCAATAATCGAAACCTGTGCTTTTACAATATCGATCATGACTGTTTCTCCTGTTCTAGATATTCTAGTAGCTTGCGACGCAATAACTTATTGGCGGCATTCCTTGGTAAAGCTTCGACTTGGATAATTTTTTTCGGAACCTTGTATGCGGCTAGATGGGTGCGGCAAAATTGCATAAGTTCTGCTTCGGACACAGAATTTCTGGCGGCGATAAAAGCATAAGGCACCTGTCCCCATTTTTCATCTTTTATCCCCGTAACGCCAGCTTCGATAATGGCGTCATGTCCCAAAAGCACTTCCTCGATTTCGGCCGGATAAATATTTTCTCCACCTGAAATAATTAAGTCTGAACGGCGGTCCAATACATATAAAAATCCCTCTTCATCCATGTAACCGATATCGCCTGTTTTGAACCAGCCTTGTTCAAAAGCCACTTGATTGGCTTCAGGCCGGGCAAGATATCCGCTCGTAATATTCGGGCCTTTTAATTGAATCTCCCCTGGTTGGTTAGGTGCGGCCTCTCGGTTATTCTCATCAATAATTCGTATTTGCGCCGGAAAAAGCGCCTTTCCAGCTGAACCTAATTTTTTAAAAGCATCTTCTGGGCTTAAAGTCGCTATTTGTGATGCGGTTTCTGTCATGCCATATGTTTGAAATATCGGGATCCCTTTTTCCACACATTTTTCTAAAAGCGGTAATGGCGCTGGTCCCCCTCCAAGCAATAGGCACCGGAAAGAGGAATGATAGGTTTTCATTCCAAGCGTTTCAAGCATTCGGCTTAACATCGCGGTTACAACTGACATGATTGTGATTTGTCCTGATTGAAGCAGAGAATTGGCTTTTTCCTCATCAAACTGTTCCATTAAATAAACAGGCATCCCATAAATGACACTTCTCATTAAAATCGAAAGACCACTAATATGAAAAAGCGGAACCGCACAAAGCCAGGAATCTTTCTCTTGCAGGCCTAAATTAAGAGAAGAACCAATCGCACTCCACCAATGATTGCCATAGGTCTGCTGCACTCCTTTCGGCTTGCCAGTTGTGCCCGAGGTATACATAATCGAACAAGTTGCGGCAAGATCATATTCGTCCCTGATTTCAAGCTGTTGGTTGGGGAAGCTTTCATATTGGGTAGTTGTATAAATCCGGAGTTGAGGGTTTTCTTCGCGGAGTTTATTCGCCATCTCTGCCAAAGTCTCATCATAAAAAAGAAGATTGGTTTGACTATCTTGCAATTGAAACCCTAATTCGGTTGTGGTCAAACGATGGTTTAAAAAGACCGCTTCGATTCCAAGTTGCTGGAGTGCATGAATCAACCAAACCATTTTTGGATGATTTTTCATTAAAATCGCGGCACGGCGGTCTTGCTCTTTTAAACTTGATGCTAGTTTCGCTTGCAAATCTTGGACAATGTCTTTCATTTCTTGAAAAGTCCACACTTGGTCTTCGAATATCAATGCAGGTTTATTGGGGCTGATATGACTTCGCTGCAAAAGCCAATTCGGGATCCTCTCACCCATTCCATTCCCTCACTTTCGTAATCATTTGGGTTGCTTCTTAATGGACCGAAGCAACGTTTTTTATGCTTCCTATCTCGATTGCGGGCACGGTTCGGCCTTGATCGTTACCCTTTTGGGCTTCTTAGCTCGATTGCGGGCACGGTTCGGCCTTGATCGTTACCCTTTTGGGCTTCTTAGCTCGATTACGGGCACGATTCCGGCTTGATCATGACCCTTTTGGGCTTACTACTTCGATTGCGGGCACGATTCCAACTTGATCATGACCCTTTTGGGCTTACTACTTCGATTACGGGCACGATTCCAACTTAATCATGACCCTTTTGGGCTTACTACCTCGATTACGGGCACGATTCCAACTTGATCATGACCCTTTTGGGCTTACTACTTCGATTACGGGCACGATTCCGGCTTGATCGTTACCCTTTTGGGCTTACTACTTCGATTGCGGGCACGATTCCAACTTGATCGAGGGCTTCTCATAGTTAAGAAAGACTTGGTGGCATGCCACCAAGTCCTCTCGTGATATTAAGGAAAACGTGGGAATTGATCAAAGTCTGGTTTACGTTTTTCTTTAAAGGCGTCTCTACCTTCTTTCGCTTCATCCGTTGTGTAGTAAAGCAAGGTCGCATCACCAGCAAGTTGTTGCAGGCCTGCTAAACCATCGGTGTCAGCATTGAAAGCTGCTTTTAAGAAACGCAAGGCTGTTGGGCTTTTTTCGAGCATTTCTTCACACCATTTCACTGTTTCTTCCTCTAATTGCTCGAGTGGCACAACGGTGTTGACTAAGCCCATATCTAATGCCTCTTGCGCATTGTATTGACGGCAGAGGAACCAAATTTCTTTCGCCTTCTTATGTCCAACAATCCGAGCTAAATAGCCAGAGCCATAGCCCGCATCAAAGCTGCCCACTTTTGGTCCTGTTTGACCAAACACAGCGTTATCAGCTGCAATCGTCAGGTCGCAAACAACGTGAAGAACATGCCCGCCACCAATCGCATATCCTGCCACCATTGCTACAACTGGCTTAGGGATCACACGAATCAGTCTTTGGAGATCAAGAACATTCAAGCGTGGGATGTTGTCCCCGCCTACATAGCCACCATGTCCTCTTACCTTCTGATCACCACCGGAACAGAACGCTTTCTCCCCTGCCCCTGTTAAAATAATCACGCCAACTTCTTTATCATCACGGGCATAGGCAAAAGCATCCATTAATTCCATCACAGTTTCCGGCCTGAATGCATTATGTACATGAGGTCGATTGATCGTAATTTTGGCAATCCCATTATATGTTTCATATAAAATATCTTCATACTCTTTTTTGCTTGTCCATTGAATCGACATATTCCGAACTCCTTTCAAGATTGATGAGAAACTCCCTTACTATTGTATCAAAACTTTTTAAATCCTCCACATGAATTGCATGGCCGACATTTGGTACCTCTGTCATCTTCGCATTTGGGATCACTTTTACCATGTCTCTAGCAATTCGACAAAACTTCGGATCCTTGTCTCCACAGATCAATTGCACAGGCATGAGCAAATCGTTTAAATGGGACCACCAAGAAGGTTGTTGTCCGGTCCCCATCCCCCGCAAGCTACCCGCAAGTCCAACCGGATTTTGCCGTAGACGCTGCCGGCGAATTTTTTCCTGATTCGCTTTTGGCAAATTTTTCTGCGTGGAAAACAAAGGGATCTCCTGCCAATAATCGACAAATTCCTCGATGCCCTTTGCTTCCAACATTTGCGCCAATTGCTCGTCCTGATGGATTCGAGCCTCCCTTTCCTCTGGTATGGACAATCCAGGCGATGCACTTTCTAAAACTAGACTTTTCACTTTTTCGGGAAAGAGAAGCGCAAAGCTTAAAGCTAATCGCCCTCCCATCGAATACCCAAGCAAATGAACTTTTTCAATCTTTAATGTCTCTAAAATAGTAGCTAAATCATTCGCTGCCTGTTTTGTCTCATAACGACTGGAATCTGCAGGCGCACTTGTTTTTCCATGACCTAATAAATCAAGAGAAATGATTGTGAATCGATCTTGCATCCGGTCCGCAAATTCTGTCCAAGTCGCATGATCCCCCGTAAATCCGTGTAAAAGCAACAATGGCGGCCCACTTCCTTGCATCGTATAAAAATAATCTACGCCATTCACATGAATCATCATTTTTCTACACCTTGCAGGTAAGTCGTTATTTCCCGGGAAACTTGTTCCCACATTTTCCGATGGGATGTTAGATTTTTCGCCCTGTCTGTCGGAATTTCAATCACATTTAACCCTTTATAACTTGCTGCTGATTTGATTGCTTTGGAAAAATGTTCCCAGTCTGTCACTTTTTCGTATTGCCCATGATACATTTCCACAGCATGCTGAAAATCCAGTCCTGTTGGTGTACCAAATAAAACTTCGAAATGCTGCTTCGATTCTGCTTGCGGTAAATAAGAGAAGATCCCGCCTCCATCGTTATTCACCAAAATGATCGTCATGTTTAACTCATATAATTTTGCCGCTAACAATCCATTCATATCATGGAAAAAAGATAAATCCCCGATTAATAAAAACAGCGGTTGTTGATAGACAGAAGCCCCTAAGGCTGTTGAAACAACCCCATCAATCCCATTCGCACCGCGATTTGCCATAACCGTAATGCCTTGGTTATTTTTGTGGAAAAAGGTGTCTACATCACGAATCGGCATACTATTGCCGACAAAAATCGTGCTATCTTTCGGTAATCGTGGGAAGAGCTCATAAAATACTTTCCCTTCTTCCAGTTCCTGCTCTTGAGACATATGAGCCTTAATCGCCGTTTTCGCCAATTGATCGACCTGCTGCCATTGCGATAACCATTCATTATTTTCATTTTTCTTTACATAATTCGTCAATTGTTGACAAAATGCCGTCTCATCCATTTGAATCACCTTCGTACCAAGATGATAAGGATCTCTCCAGCCTGCCTGTCCATCCACAATAAAATGCGGGATCCCGCGGTATTTTTTCATGAAGAGGGAAAGTGGTTTCGATACAGGCATCGCCCCAAATCGCAAAATAAAATCGGGTTGAAATTCCGCAAGTACACGGTCTGTTTTTAAAATCGCGTCATAACTATCGATGATCACCGAGTTGTCCAATCGCAGTTGAGACAAAGGATCTGCCAGAATGGGAAAAGCTAACTTTTCGGCCAAACGGATGGCTGCATTAGAAAAAGATGGTTGATCCATCGGCCCACAAATGATCAAGCCCTTTTGATACTGGCTGATCTCACGTGCGATTCGCTCCAGGGCGGCCTGTGGCAATGCTAGCTCACCTGCGATGATTTCATAGTCCGCCTGCTCTTCAGAAAATGGATAAGGCTCAAGAGCTGGAAGCAATGGCTCACGCAGCGGAAAATTCACATGTACAGGTCCTGGAACTGGGCTTTTACATTCTTTCACAGCGCGGCGGGCAACCATTTTCGAATAGGTAATTTGCTCTGCGCTATTTTCAGGCAGCGCCATTTCCGCAAACCATTTCACATGGTGACCGTATAAATGAAGTTGATTAATCGCTTGCGGTGCGCCTACATCACGCAACTCATGAGGTCGATCCGCCGTTAGCACAAGCAAAGGAACCCTCGATAAATTCGCTTCGACAACAGCCGGGAAGTAATTGGCTGCCGCTGTTCCCGACGTACATAATAGGACAACAGGTGACTTTGAAGCTTTGGCGAGACCAAGGGCAAAGAAGCCAGCTGACCGTTCATCAATATCAATATAAGTATTGATCTCCTGATGCTCTACCATTAAAAGAGCAAGTGGCGTAGAGCGAGAACCAGGACTAATCACAACATCCCGAACTCCCGTTTGAAAAAGTCCGGTAATAAAAGCGGCTAAATACTCGGTTAAAGCTTGTTGGTGTAAATTCATAAGCTCTCCTTCCCAAAAGCACGTAACATTGGTTGGAATTTAATGCGCGTTTCAACGAGTTCTTTCTCAGAAATGGAATCAGCCACTAAACCGCACCCCGCATATAAATAGGCTGAATTTCCTTTCGTCAGGCCAGAACGAATCCCAACGATAAATTCTCCGTTTCCGCGATAGTCTGTCCACCCGATCGGACTCCCATAGAATCCCCGGTCCATGTTTTCCTTGTCACGAATGATTTTCATAGCAGGCCTTGTCGGAACTCCTCCTAAGGCAGGGGTAGGGTGTAAGGATTGAATCATTGCAAAAATAGAACTTTTCTTTTTCGCCCTTCCTTTTACAGGAGTGTATAAATGTTGGATATAAGGTTTTTTCATTAAGACAGGCTGATTCGGAATGAATAGTTCTTCACAAAAAGGTCGTAAAGCATCTTCAATCATCGAAACCACTAACTCATGTTCAAAAAGATTTTTTGAATCCTGCAACAAGCTGTCTCCCAATTGCTGATCTTCCTGTTCATTTTTCCCACGAGCAATCGACCCAGCTAAACAAGTCGATAAAATTTGATTTTCTACTTTTTCTATCAATCGCTCTGGAGAAGCACCAAGAAAACAGCTATCTTCTGCTTCCATAGAAAATACATAACTACTCGGTTGCTGGGATAATAGCTGATAAATAATCGTTTCCGATGCGATAGATTCAGCAAAGTCAAGCTGCAATTTTCTTGCTAATACAACCTTTTGCATATCTGTGTTTTGTAATTCATGTACGACTTCTTCAACACTTTGCAGCCATCCTTCTACATCATATTCTTTTTGGGCTAATTGTTCTGGAAGGGGAAGAGGCTCAGCCTTCATCTGCTTTACCCACTGTTTTAAGTGTTCTCCTCCCCCCTGATCCATTGTGCCAAATTGATTAATGGTTAGGAAATATTGTTCCTGCCAACAAGTAATCATGATTTCAGGCAAATAAAAGAGGGAGTCTCCAAAACTTCCCCATTCATTCGCAGGCATCTGATTCGTATCAAACGAAAAACCACCAAATAATAATGGTCCTGTTCCTGGAGCGTCAAAGCTATTCTCAATATGGGCAGCTTGCAAGAGTTTGTCCCATTGTTGCTGAATCTGTTCAAATCTCTTCTCAGGGCATTTACTTGTAAGAGATGCCGCAATCCCTATCCCAACGATCTTAAATGTCCCGTCCGCGTTTTTCCAATAAAATCTCTGTCCTTTTGCATAAGTGCGGTGTGACTGATAAAAAACAAAAAGATCACATGGATCAATGGATAATGTATAACTAAAAAGTTTGCCCCTCTCGATTGCTTCTGATTGCACAAAGCGATTGGGGGATAATATTGTCTTCAAGTCAAATCTCTCCTAAAGCTACGTTCTAAAGTCTGTATTCCTCCTTATTATATATGAAGAAGGACGTTAAATGTAGTGTTCACACTTAGGAAATCATTTCCCGTGAATATTTAATCGGAAAGGATTGACACTTTATGACACTTTTCATAAACTTTATAGGAGAGGCCAACAGGACGTTGGTCACAAAGGCGTGGCGATTGTTGTCGCGGTTTTAGCCTTTGATCCTTCTTTTTCCTTATTTTTACTATATTATTGTTCATTAGAGGAGAGACATTTCTATGAAAGCACAGGCTAGTTCTGCCATACAAGCAGATAAAGGCTGGAGAATCTGGTGGCAGCTTGCACGCCCCCATACCCTTACAGCCGCATTTGTTCCAGTCTTTCTTGGGACTGCTTTAGCCGCCAATGATGATGCGATCCATATCCCCTTATTTCTAGCGATGATGATCGCAAGTCTGTTAATCCAAGCGGCTACCAATATGTTTAATGAGTATTTTGATTTTGCCAGAGGATTGGATCATGAGGAATCGGTTGGGATTGGAGGAGCGATTGTCCGCAATGGTGTGAAGCCTAAGACTGTCTTAAAATTAGCTTTTATCCTTTTTGGCATTGCCCTTCTATTAGGTATCTATATTTCGTTAAGCACAAGTTTATGGATTGCTGTGATCGGTTTTGTCTGCATGCTCGTCGGATATTTTTACACTGGCGGCCCACGCCCGATTGCCTACACACCTTTTGGGGAGTTCATGTCAGGCTTTTTTATGGGATTTGTCATTATTCAAATTGCTTATTTCATCCAAACCGGAGCTATTTCCCAGCAAAGCGTATTTATTTCCATACCGATTTCGGTACTTATTGGAAGTATTATGCTTTCTAATAATATTCGCGACTTAGATGGTGATAAAGAAAGCGGCCGAAAAACGATCGCGATTCTCATTGGTAGAAAAAATGCGATTATATTACTAGCGGCAATGTTTGCTTTTTCCTATGTATGGATAATCTTTATGACCCTATTTACGGAAGCACCCTATTGGTTATTCATTACCTTTTTAAGCATTCCCAAAGCTATCCAAGCTGTAAAAGGTTTTATTGGCAAAACGGAACCGTTCGAAATGATGCCTGCCATGGTCGCGACCGCGAAAACCAACACGATCTATGGACTTTTAATGTCCGTGGGAATCATTATAAGTTATTTTATCTAAATCGTCCTCCTTATACAGGAGGGCTTTTTTATGTTTATTAGCTTCTGTTTAAAGGAAAATATAAGTAATCAAAAAATTAGTGTTCAAAAAGGAGGATAAAAAGGACCAAGTCGGCTAAAGGCGCTGACGTCCTGTCAGCAACGCCGACACTAGTACGTCCTGTACGTCCTGTACGTCCTGTACGTCGAAAGTTCGAGGCGGCGAAGCCTTCGAGCAGCAGACTTGTACAGGATGTACTGACTTCCGTGTTGCCCACAGGACGTGGGCGGTTTTAACGGAAGACCCTTATCATCTGATACATGAGCACAAGGAAAGCTTCCCCGAATCCGCATCGCACGCCGGAAAAGTGGTTTTCTTTTCCAAGCAGCGGAGAAGCAAGCCAACGAAGAAATTCGCAGTGTCATTTTTACCGGACTTTTTGAACATCCTCATAAAGAGATCCTGATTAGCATTTCAAAAAGTGTTTATACTACATTTGAAGACTTGAAAGGGATGTGCCGCGATGATTACGAAAGAGCAGATGTCAAATTTAAAACAAGAGCTTTTGCAACAGAAGAAACAACTGGAAGTCACAGATGATGAAGATAGTTTCCGTAACCGAAGTGCTCACGAAAATATTGGTGAACTATCTCTATACGATAATCACCCTGCTGACGCGGGAACAGGTTTCTATGAAAGAGAAAAAGACATGGCTTTGTCTGTACATGCTCAAGATGAGCTAGGAAAGGTTCAGCATGCCCTAGAAGCAATGGAAAAAGGAACTTATGGTCAATGTGAAGTCTGTGGGAAAGAGATCCCTTATGAGCGTCTAGAAGCTCTTCCTTCCACTACCTATTGTATTGATCATTCACCAGAGCAAAAAGTACCTGGGGACCGCCCCGTTGAAGAAGATGTCTTAGAGCCGGCCCATGACAACTCTTTTTCTTATCGGTTGAGAAGCCCTGTCAAAGATTATGAAGATAGCTTTGAGGAAGTAGCCAAATTTGGAACTTCGGAAACACCATCCGATTTTGTTGGGGATTACGATGATTATAACGAGCTTTATCAGGATGAAAGTAAGGATGGGACTCAGGAAGAGTATGAGACCTTTAGTGTGACTGATATTAGTGGTGACCATAGAAGTACCTTGCAGACAGATGAGAAAGAAGAGTATGAAGAAAAATTAGATGATACGGGAATGGAGTCGCCATTGGGAGATATCCCTTATAAGGAAAAAGATAGTTATATTGATGATGATCATTCAGAATGAGGAACTCGACAAAAAAGGTAACAGCTTCTTTTGAAGTTGTTACCTTTTTTTAGATGACCCCTACGGGATTCGAACCCGTGTTACCGCCGTGAAAGGGCGGTGTCTTAACCGCTTGACCAAGGGGCCTTGCAAATATGTAATGGCGGAGAAGGAGGGATTTGAACCCTCGCGCCGCTTACGCGACCTATGCCCTTAGCAGGGGCACCTCTTCAGCCTCTTGAGTACTTCCCCGTAAAAAATTCATTAAAGCTAAAACAACTTTTCATTAACCGGAGAAAATAGTTACAACTCCGCAGGTAGGATTCGAACCTACGACCGATCGGTTAACAGCCGATAGCTCTACCACTGAGCTACTGCGGAATGATGGGCCTAAGTGGACTCGAACCACCGACCTCACGCTTATCAGGCGTGCGCTCTAACCAGCTGAGCTATAGGCCCATAGTAGAAAATGGAGCGGGTGATGGGAATCGAACCCACGACAACAGCTTGGAAGGCTGTAGTTTTACCACTAAACTACACCCGCAAAGTAATATTATTTTGGGGCGACTAGTGGGAATCGAACCCACGAGTGTCGGAGCCACAATCCGATGCGTTAACCACTTCGCCATAGCCGCCATACCGCATCGATTCAAATGGTGGCTCAGGACGGAATCGAACCGCCGACACAAGGATTTTCAGTCCTTTGCTCTACCGACTGAGCTACTGAGCCGTAAGTTATGGTTTACGCTAAGCTTCGAATCTCTTCGTCCGCTTCCCCGACCTTCTCGCTTATCCTAAACCTTTCATTTAACAATAAGTTTATGTAATACAAATGGCGGTCCGGACGGGACTCGAACCCGCGACCTCCTGCGTGACAGGCAGGCATTCTAACCAGCTGAACTACCGGACCAAATTGCGGGGGCAGGATTTGAACCTGCGACCTTCGGGTTATGAGCCCGACGAGCTACCAGACTGCTCCACCCCGCGATGATTTTAAAGGTTTTATATGGCGGAGGAAGAGGGATTCGAACCCCCGCGCGGTATGACCCGCCTGTCGGTTTTCAAGACCGATCCCTTCAGCCAGACTTGGGTATTCCTCCAATATAAAATCATGGTGGACCTTGTAGGACTCGAACCTACGACCGGACGGTTATGAGCCGTCTGCTCTAACCAGCTGAGCTAAAGGTCCCTTTGTTAATAGCGGCGGAGGGGATCGAACCCCCGACCTCACGGGTATGAACCGTACGCTCTAGCCAGCTGAGCTACACCGCCACATTGATTCATTCACATTAAAATGGTGGAGCCTAGCGGGATCGAACCGCTGACCTCCTGCGTGCAAAGCAGGCGCTCTCCCAGCTGAGCTAAGGCCCCATGAAAGAATAATCGGGAAGACAGGATTCGAACCTGCGACCCCTTGGTCCCAAACCAAGTGCTCTACCAAGCTGAGCTACTTCCCGTTTAATGTGAGAAATAGAATGTTGGATGTTATAAATTTGGCAAACCATTATTATTCCAAATTCTACTTTTTTAGAATTGGCGCGCCCGAGAGGAGTCGAACCCCTAACCTTTTGATCCGTAGTCAAACGCTCTATCCAATTGAGCTACGGGCGCTAAAAATGCCGAGGACCGGAATCGAACCGGTACGGTAGTCACCTACCGCAGGATTTTAAGTCCTGTGCGTCTGCCAGTTCCGCCACCCCGGCATAATCATAATCTGGAGCGGAAGACGGGATTCGAACCCGCGACCCCCACCTTGGCAAGGTGATGTTCTACCACTGAACTACTTCCGCATATTTGGATGATTATGAATAGATATAAGTGCGGGTGAAGGGAGTCGAACCCCCACGCCTTGCGGCACTAGATCCTAAGTCTAGCGTGTCTGCCAATTCCACCACACCCGCTCGATGAATTGGGATAATAATCAATGGTGAGCCATGCAGGATTCGAACCTGCGACCCTCTGATTAAAAGTCAGATGCTCTACCAACTGAGCTAATGGCTCGTCCATGGTGCCGGCCAGAGGACTTGAACCCCCAACCTACTGATTACAAGTCAGTTGCTCTACCAATTGAGCTAGGCCGGCAATATAATGGTGGAGGATGACGGGTTCGAACCGCCGACCCTCTGCTTGTAAGGCAGATGCTCTCCCAGCTGAGCTAATCCTCCATTTGCCTGGCAACGTCCTACTCTCACAAGGGGAAGCCCCTTATTACCATCGGCGCTGAAGAGCTTAACTACCGTGTTCGGGATGGGAACGGGTGTGACCTCTTCGCTATTGCCACCAGACCTCACTTGCACAAAATGTACTGATCTCTGCGTTGCTCACAAGATGCGAGCGATCTAAGCAATAGATCCTTTTTTAACAATCGACATTATATATTATAATGTTTTTTTATGTAAAAAGCAAGAGATTTTTTAAATTTTATTCTCTCAAAACCAGATAAAGAAGAAGACAAACGAGAAACATTTCTATAATTGATTAAGTCCTTGACCGATTAGTATCCGTCAGCTACATGTGTCACCACACTTCTACCTCGGACCTATCAACCTGATCATCTTTCAGGGGTCTTAAGGCTTGCGCCTAGGGAAATCTCATCTTGAGGG
>NZ_BORB01000046.1:0-27127 GCF_018332955.1 Lederbergia ruris | reverse complement strand
AATCATTTTTCGGAAATCATCGTTATACCGTTTCCCATTATTTTTCTTACTCATCGGACACATCCTCCTTAAAAGTCATTGTATAAATTTAACTTAGATGTGTCCATGAAACTATACTAGCATCAATAATAGAGACTTTGTTAGACTTAATTATCTACCTTTGTCTAAAGAAAAATTGAAACAATTTAACAAAAAAGATGAATATGGGCTTTATAAAATAAGAAACTTTAGAAGAAGTGGTAATAATTCACTTAGAACTGAACGTCCAAAATTATTTTATCCTATTTATTACAATCCAAGTACTAATAAATTATCACTGACAAAAGGAAGTTCTTTTATTGAGATACTTCCTATAGATCCTAACGGTACAGAACGTTGTTGGAGATGGAGTAAGGAAACGTTTTTAGAAAAAAAGGATAAATATATTGAGGTAATTTTTAGCAATAATAAATATGATTTATATGTAAAAGAAAGAGAGTCAGATTATCTAGGAGAGAAACCAAAGACAATATGGAATAAAAGTGAATATACAGGTCAAACAGCTACCCATGGACTTAAAGGGCTCTTTAATGAAAAAGCATTTAGTTACCCAAAATCGGAATTTCTAATGAAAGATATCATACATGTTTGTACAGAACCTGATGAATTGATACTAGATTTCTTTTTAGGTTCAGGCACTACCCAAGCTGTTGCTCACAAAATGAACCGTCGATATATCGGTATCGAACAAATGGATTATATTAATACTGTGTCTGTTCCACGCCTCCAAAAAGTAATTGAAGGCGAACAAGGTGGCATCTCAAAAGATGTCAACTGGCAAGGTGGAGGAAGTTTTGTTTACTTAGAATTAATGGAAAAAAATCGTGGTTTCCTAAAGTCAATCAGGGATGCTAAAACCCATAATGAATTACGGAACGTATTCAATTTTATGTTAGAAGAAGCGGAAATTGATTTTAGAGTTGATTTGGAAAAAGTAAAAGATACGTTACACGAACTATCGTTAGACGACCAAAAACGAACGTTAATCAAAATCATCGACAAAAACCAGCTGTATTATAATTATTCTGAAATCGATGACGAAAATGTTCGCGATCTAATTAGTGATAGCGATTATACCTTTAATAAAAGCTTTTATGAAGAGGGTGAGGAATAATTATGTCAAAGCGGAAAAAAAGAAAACAGTTACCCTTACCTTTATATGATGAATTAATAAAACTGGATCAGAGTCTATTTAACGAAGAAGGTGCATGGTATACACCAGACTACATTGCTGAAAACATGGTACATACATTCAGATACTACCAAAGGGCTGCACTGCGATTTTTTCATTACTCGCAAGTGAGTCAAGCGTTTCGTCATCGAAACATAAACCACGTCTTATTTCATATGGCGACAGGCAGTGGAAAAACGGATTTGATGGCTGGGTTAATCCTGTATTTATACCAAGAACACGGTTACCAAAACTTTTTATTTTTAGTGAATACGAATGGCGTGTTAAACAAGACGATTGATAACTTAACGAATAAAGCTTCTGAAAAATATTTATACAAACCACAGATTGAAATCGATGGAGAAAGAATTGAAATACGGCAAGTGCAGTCCTTTCCTAAAAACCAAAGTAAGAATACGATTTATTTAAAGTTAGCAACCGTTCAGAGTGTCGCATCAGACATTTATACTCAAAAAGAAAACGCGATGGGGGAGGAAGATTATGCGAAACATAAAGTCGTTATACTAGGTGATGAGGCTCATCATTATTCCGCAACGACGAAATCGGAAAAAGAAACCGAGCAATCATGGGAAAGCGCCATTTCCACCATTTTAAATGCAAGAGAAGATAATCTCTTGTTAGAATTTACAGCGACGATTGATCTAGATAACAAAAATATTTATGAAAAATATAAAGATAAAGTGATCTATCGTTACGCGCTGGATCGGTTCATTCAAGATAAATACTCAAAAAACGTCAAACGAATTCAATCCAGTAACGCAGATATTGAAAACATGTTGAATGTTGTTTTATTAAGCGAGTATCGAAGAAGATATGCACTTGACCAATATGGCACATACATTAAACCTGTTGTTATGTTTAAATCACAGCGAATTGACGCCTCTAACGAAGCGAATGAAAAATTCAATGAGATGATTGAGACGTTGACAGCTGATTCGCTAAGAGAATTTTTAGCGAGACAAGAACAAATTACAATGGAACAGGACAGTGAAACGTTAGCTTTCGCTCATCAATATTATCGAGAGCATGATGACCAGCTAACGGAAATTGTTCGTGAAATTAAAAGGGAATTTGCGCCTACCCGGATTATTAATGCCAATGATACGGAGCGAACAGGGTTACTTGAAAAAGGTCAATACGATGCGTTAAATAGCTTGGAAAGTCCGACGAACTTATATCGTGTTATCTTTGCTGTGGCAAAACTGACCGAAGGATGGGATGTACTGAATCTGTACGATATTGTTCGGCTCAGTGATGATCCAAAAGTGAAAGGTACGAAAGCAACAACGATGTCAGAGGCTCAATTAATCGGTCGAGGCGCAAGATATTATCCGTTTCTATTAAATGGTGAAAGATCTTATAAAAGGCGATTTGAAGACGACAGCAAGGATAGCCTTATTTTAGAAACGATTCACTATCATACCATTAATGAACCACAATACTTGAAAAACTTAGTTGAATCGTTAAACGAAATGAATTTACCGACAGGCACGGATGAAAAAAATCCGTTACTGAATGTAAAAGTAAAAAGAAGTTTTAAACAAACGGATGTATGGAAATACGGGAAAATCTATTATAACGAAACCGTTGAAGTGAGTGATGATTATTATGATTCGCTGGAAAAGTATGGCGTAGATAACAAAAAAGATATTATGATTCCTTATCTTTTCTCTTCTCAAGAATTAGATTATAAAGATCGTGAAGTAACAGGCGATGTGACGAATACCCATCATGTTGCCGTTGAATTTGATAAACGTTATGTCAATAAAGTGATGAATCGTATCTCATTCTATCACTTTCATAATTTGAAAAAATACATCCCTTTACTCAAATCAAGAGAACAGTTTTTAGGTGAAAATTGGTTAAATCTGTACAATCGGACGGTTTATGCCATCGTTCCACGTTCGATGACAAAAGATGATCTTCGACCGAATGAAAAACTTAAGATACTAGAAGCATACTTCATGGATGTGGCAAAAAAAATTAAAGCCGGCTATAACAAACGTCGTGGCACGAATAAATTTATCGGCTATCCAATCAAGGAGTATATCACGAACTATCGAAAACGTGTTCCTAATTACGATACGTCAAGAATCTTAATGGATACAAACCCACAAAAAGTACAGCGGTTTGAAATGAAAGAAGATTATTTTGTTTATGATTCAGCCATTATTAACCAAACGGAAAAACAGTTAATCGATCGAATCGGCGAACGAGTGAATGAGTTTAAAGAACAGTATTCAGACGTGTATCTCATCAGAATGGACGAAAATATGCATCGTGAATCGGCAAAAAATCACCAGTTAAAATTACATCAATTTGGATATGATCATAATGAGATACGATTAGAAGGATTTCAACCAGACTTTATTTTGTACTTAAAAAAT
Organism: Lederbergia ruris; assembly: GCF_018332955.1. Lineage (NCBI taxonomy): Bacteria > Bacillati > Bacillota > Bacilli > Caryophanales > Bacillaceae > Lederbergia > Lederbergia ruris. Next base: position 23,509 of record NZ_BORB01000046.1, on the reverse strand, counting down.
GCCGATTTCATCGTCCAAATATTTATTGAACCAAAAGGAAGGGATATGGAAGAGGAACAGTGGAAAGAGGACTTACTGCTCTATATAAACGAACAAGAAGCTGAAATCATGTTTGAAGATGAAACAGAAGATGTAAAAATTAAAGGGGTTAAATTCTATACGATGAATGATGGAAGGAACACAATTAAACAGATCGGTGAAATCGCATTAGGACGAGCGTTTAAAGGTTTAAGTGTTCAAGAGTTATAAATAAACGAAGTCAATAAACACTCCCGTAATTCACGTTTAAATGTTTAAACATATTGGAGTGATTGAGGTGTCAGGGAAATTAATACGTTTGTTTTTAGTCGATGGGAATCCGAATGGACTTAGAACGGTAGAAATCTCCAATATGACGATATACACGACCATCTTTCCTAGATCAAAACTAAAAGAGTTTTTACTAAGAGAAGAATCACGAAAAGCAGGCTGTTATTTATTGATTGGAAATGATATCGCAACACCGGAAGAAACAACGGTTTATATAGGAGAAGGCGAAATCGTCGGGGAACGATTAAAGTCACACTCTTTGGGAGGAAAACAAAAAGAATTTTGGGATGAAGCCATTGTTTTTACTTCAAAAGAAGATTATATCACAAAAACACAAATACAATATCTTGAATCAGAGTTATGCAGATTAGCGGATGATGCAGGAAAAGTAAAATTGGATAATGGAAACAGACCATCAAAGCCTACTTTATCTGAAGTAGACAATGCCGAGATGGAACAATTTTAGCGCCATTAGCTTTTTTTCAACGACCAGACCAGATTGTGGAGTAGCACAATAAAGGAAAATACGGTATTTTCAATGATATTGTTAAGAATTGTAATTATGATAACGGGAAATTTAGTTAAAAAAGCTTTGTTTATTTAGGAGTGGGAAGATGAGAGATATTTCGATATTAATTGCTGAAGATGATGAGGAAATTGCTGATCTTATTGCGTTCCATTTAGAAAAAGAAGGGTACCATGTTGTTAAAGTATCAGATGGACAAGAGGCAGTTCGTGTTGTGGAGAATCAGGCATTTGAGTTGCTGATTTTGGATATTATGATGCCGAAAATGGATGGATATGAGGTAACTCGTCGTATTCGCGAACAATATAATATGCCTATCATTTTTGTAAGTGCCAAAACTTCTGATTTTGATAAAGTACAAGGGCTTGTAATTGGAGCTGATGATTATATAACGAAACCTTTCACCCCTATTGAATTGGTTGCTCGGGTAAATGCTCAGTTACGACGCTTTATAAAGCTGAATCATCCCCAAAATGATAATAATACGAACTTGGAATTTGGTGGACTAGTGATTTCCCTTGATCAACGCACGGTTACTCTATATGGTGAAAACATTGAGCTGACACCAAAGGAGTTTGATATTTTGTATTTACTGGCTAGTCATCCAAAGAAGGTTTACAGTGTAGAAGATATTTTTCAGCAGGTGTGGGGCGAAGCATACTTTGAGGGCGGTAATACCGTTATGGTCCATGTTCGTACAATAAGGAAAAAGCTTAGAGAAAATAAACGAACAAACAAATGGATTAAAACTGTGTGGGGCGTTGGGTATACATTCAATGGCTAAATTCTCAAGAAGTTTTCGTGCAAAAATGATTATAACATTTGGCTTAAGTATGTTTCTCTCGGGTACAATCACGTATATCATTTATAAAGTCCTTCAATTTTTTTATTACACTGTAGTTGATTATGAAAGTCCGTTAGCCCATTTTCGCCGAATCATTAGACAAATTGGGGACATTAACTTTTTTTTACTAATTTTTATCCCACTTTCGATATTGTTCTTCTTTTTACTCACTAGGCGCTATTTGACCTACTTTAATAAGATTTCAAACGGAATTCATCATCTCGCTAATGGCAACTTTAGTCACCGTGTTGAAATTCATTCAAATGACGAATTTAGGGATATTGCGCAAGATATTAATTTGGCTAGTGAAATATTGAAACAGGCCATTGAAAAAGGGGAATTTTCGGAAAGCAGTAAAAATCAGTTAGTCGTAAATTTAGCTCATGATCTGCGTACACCGCTCACCTCCGTATTAGGTTATTTAGATTTAATCCTTAATGATGAGAATTTGACGGAGGAACAAGTCAAACATTTTTTGACAATTGCTTTTACTAAATCTCAACGTTTAGAAAGTCTAATTGATGAATTATTCGAAATAACGAGAATGAACTATGGCATGTTGCCAATTGAACAAAAGTACATTAATTTAAGTGACCTCCTTCATCAATTGAAAGAAGAATTATATCCTGTCTTCACGAAAAATAATTTGACCGCTCGAATGAACTTGCCTCCCTACTTACCTATTATCGGTGACGGAGAGCTTTTAGCACGTGTGTTTGAAAATCTTTTGATGAATGCGACTCGGTATGGTTACGACGGTCAGTTTGTAGACATTAACGGCTTTATTGAGTCGGAGGAAGTTGTTGTACAAGTTGTGAATTATGGTGATCGTATTCCTCCGGAGGACCTCCCGCATCTATTTGATATGCTCTATACTGGAGACAAAGCAAGAACTCAAAACAAAAATAGCGCTGGTCTTGGATTGTTTATTGCGAAGAATATTGTGGAGCAACATAACGGTTCAATTACTGTTGAAAGTAGTGTAACTCAGACAGTTTTTGAAGTCCGTTTACCAAAGGGAAGTCAAACATTAAGAAATAATGGAGATGGAATAAATTCAAATACTTGATTTAAGAAAAATTTAAGATTTACCCCACTCTTTTTTTAAAAAGTTTTAGCTATTCTTTTAAACAAGGAAGAATTAGGAGGAAGCTAAAAATGAAGAAGTGGGGATTTTTAATTTTATTTATAGTGGGCTTGTGTTTTGTTTTCATAATTAATGGCTCTTTTTTTGAACCAAAAGTAGAAGTACGAGAAGATATTCAACAGGAAAATGATAAAGGAGAGGATTTTGATAATATCCAAACAATAAAGATTACAGAAGAACAAATCTATCAAGGTAATCTGCTTTTGGTCAATAGTGAATATCCTGTTCGCCAAGAAGGTATTAAAACAGATGTCGTGAACCTTTTTACACACAATGAATTGGTGAAGGGATATGGATTGTTATATAACAATATTTATTTGTCAGAGGATATAGCACATGAATTTTCGGAAATGATTGCTGCCGCAGAAAAAGAGGGAGTTGATAATTTTTGGATTACTAGTGGCTATCGAACCTTAGATGAGCAAAGGAAACTTTATGAAGAATTGGGCCCTGATGCTGCTTTGCCTGCCGGATATAGCGAACATAATATGGGGTTAGCGCTTGATGTAGGAACTACTCAAACGACGATGGATAAAGCACCTGAAGGAGAATGGATAGAAAAAAATGCTTGGAAATACGGATTCATTTTACGTTATCCAGAGGATAAAACGGACATTACGGGAATTCAATACGAACCTTGGCATATTCGCTATGTTGGTTTACCTCATAGCGTGATTATGAAGGAAAAGAATTTTGTTTTAGAAGAGTATTTGGATTATCTCAAAGAGAAAAAGAAAGTTACTGCTGAATTTGATGGTAAAAAATATACCGTTTCTTATCATTCGTTTTCCGAAAACATGACTATTCATATACCGAAAAATCAAGAGTATAAGATTTCGGGTGACAATATGGATGGAATAATTGTGACTATGTACGACTAAAGGACAGAAAAGGACAAACAAAATGACGGATCTATTATTTCTACCAGACCTTAAAGCAATTGAACCATCGCAGGAAAATGAAACCGATATGATGTTTAAAGTGGAAGCAATAGATCCACCCGAACGTTGTCCAGAATGTGGATTTGACAAACTTTACAAACATGACTCACGAAAGCAACTAATCATGGATTTGCCCACGACAATACCAATTTGAGACTCCTAAATGGCTTGGGATTGATGAAATATATATCATCCGTAAACCTCGTCTTGTATTGACCAACGTAGAGCGTAGAACCATTTTCGATATTAAGCCTAATCGTAACAAGGAAACAGTCATTCAACGCCTTACAGAGATAGGAGACAGACATTACATTGAATACGTCACAATGGATATGTGGAAACCTTATAAAGATGCAGTATATACCGTTCTTCCACAAGCTAAAGTGGTTGTATATAAATTTCACGTTGTCCGTATGGCTAATCAAGCCTTGGATAGCGTTAGGTAGGCTCTGAAAGCCGAAATGAACATGAAGCTGAAATCATGTTTGAGGATGAAACAGAAGATGTAAAAATTAAAGGGGTTAAATTCTATACGATGAATGATGGAAGGAACACAATTAAACAAATCGGTGAAATAGCATTAGGACGAGCGTTTAAAGGTTTAAGTGTTCAAGAATTATAATTAAACGTAGTCAAACACGTAGTCAAAAACATCAAATGCCCCCGCAAATATTGATTTGTTCGTGTTTTGAGACGATTGGGTTCAGGCCCGCTATACTTGAACTCGATATGAGTGATCAAACAATGCGGGAAATTCAGACAGCGGTCTTTATTGAAAATCCACTTAAATGGAGTGCAGAGCATCCGAATTTATACACCCTCGTTTTGTTCCTAGAAGATGAAAAGGGGAATATATTAGAGACTGTCAGTTGTAAAGTTGGTTTTCATAAATTTGAGTTGAAAGACGGATTAATGAAAATCAATGGAGAACGTATCGTGTTTAAAGGTGTGAATCGCCATGAGTTTCATGCAGATAAGGGCCGTGCGATCGACTATGAAGATATGGTTCATGACATTAAACTAATGAAGCAATATAATATTAACGCTGTTCGGACTTCTCACTACCCCAATCACCCATATTTGTATGAATTATGTGATCAATATGGATTATATGTGATTGATGAAAATAACTTAGAAACACATGGGACGTGGAGATATGGGCAGAAGGAGCTTGAGGATACCGTTCCTGGCAGTAAGCCCGAATGGACAGAGAATGTATTAGACCGTTGTAACTCAATGTTCCAACGTGATAAAAACCATCCATCGATTATGATTTGGTCTTTAGGAAACGAGTCCTTTGGAGGCGATAATTTCCTAAAAATGTATCAATTTTTTAAAGACAATGACCCAACACGTTTAGTCCATTATGAAGGCGTATTCCATTATCGTCCTTCGGAAGCGGCGTCTGATATTGAGAGCACGATGTATATTCCACCAGCTGATGTGGAGAAATATGCCCTTGAGGCAGAAGCTTCCGATCAACCGGCTAAACCATACATCATCTGTGAGTATAGCCATGCGATGGGAAATTCTAATGGGAATTTATTTAAATATACCGAGCTATTTGATCAATATCCGATTCTTCAAGGGGCCTTCATTTGGGATTGGCGCGATCAAGCATTGCGAACTAAAACAGAGGACGGCGTTGAATTTTTAGCTTATGGCGGCGATTTTGGTGAATCGCCACATGACGGGAATTTTTCTGGAAACGGTCTAATTTTCGCAGACGGTACGATCACACCAAAGCTAATCGAAGTGAAAAAATGTTATCAAAATGTTGAGTTTAAGGCTGTGGATCTTGACCAAGGCATCATTCAAATTTGGAATAAGCATCTTTTTACCAATTTACAAGATTATGCATTACAGTATGAAATTTTAGCAGATGGAATACAAGTTAGGGCTGGGGAAGTCGACATCAATGTGGCCCCACTGGAAACAAAAAATATTGCACTTGGTTTCAAATTAGACGAAATGAAGGAAAAAGGGGAACTAATTCTAACGATACGTCTTTTAACAAAAGAGTCTACCAATTGGGCAGAGGCCGGGCATGAGGTTGCCTTTGAACAATTTATCCTTCGTGAAGGTGTATTTGAAAATCAAAATCCTCAACTGGGGTCATTCAATATTGAAGAGGGAACAGCGGATTTGGTCATTTCTGGTGGGAACTTTAAAGTTCTATTTCATAAAGAAACGGGAGATCTAGCATCCTATCAATTTGCTGGTGAAGAGTTACTGAAATCGCCATTACGTCCTAATTATTGGAGAGCAATGACAGACAATGATCGAGGGAGCCAGCTTGATCAGCGTAGTGCAACATGGCGCGAAGTCGGGATGAACCGCAAACTGCAAAGCTTTATATTTGAAACGACCGAGAATCAAATCGTTGTTTCCGTAAAATATCAATTACCGACAGCAACTAAATCACTCGTTGATGTAAAATATACCATCAACTCTTTTGGAGAAATTGTAGTGGACTCCACCATAATTCCAGGAGCAAATCTACCAGAAATTCCCGAAGTGGGCATGCTATTTACAATGGATGCGAAATTTGACAACATTGAGTGGTATGGCAAAGGACCGCACGAAAATTATTGGGATAAGAACAAAAGTGCCAAAATTGGCCTTTATCAAGGTAAAGTAGAGGACCAATATGTGCCTTATCTTAAACCACAAGAATGCGGGAATAAGACAGAGGTCAGATGGGCGACTGTGACGGATAAACGAGGAGTAGGTTTGAAAATCACGGGCTTGCCTACGGTGGAAGTAAATGTGCTTCCCTACTTACCAATAGAACTAGAAGAAGCAAGCCACCAGTATAAACTGCCGGAAAGTGATAAAACCGTTGTTCGGGTTAATTTGAAACAAATGGGTGTAGGCGGCGATGATAGCTGGGGACAAAAAACGCATCCAGAATTTACATTATACGCCGATCAAACCTATCATTATCAATTCAACCTAAAGCCGATTCAAACATAATGCAGGGAAGGGATATCCAATAAGTCGATTTTTCAACTATTGGATATCCCTTTTTTGTTTACACGAAACTTAGGATGATTTCAATACTATGAGGTAATGCCAGTAGTTTCTGCGCATTACAGCTTGTAGCACATTGTTAATTTTGCAAGCTTCTCTTTTATGCGTTGTGTTGTTTTGCTTTTTGCTTCTTATGCTGTGTATGGTTTGTCCCCCATTCGTGCATTGCCTCCAATATGGGTTCCAAGCTTCTTCCATATTCCGTCACAGAGTACTCAACCTTAGGAGGAACTTGGGGATAGACGACACGTTCCACAATATCTTCCTCCTCCAACTCACGCAATTGCTTTGTGAGCATTTTCTGAGTGATTCCAGGCATACTACGTTTAAGCTCGCTAAAGCGTTTGGTGCCTTCTTGCAATAAATGTAATAAAATTATCGGTTTCCACTTTCCGACTAAAATACTAAGTGCATCTTCTACACGGCATTCTTCCGGAATTTTTTCCATATGTTTTCCTCCTAAGTATCCTTTTGTATACTATGTCACTAAAAAGTGCGTACTTATATTATTTGTTCCTATCATCTACAATTACATTGTAAAGACATTATAAAAGCTTATCAAGATGTTTTATGATTGAGGTGAAATATAAATGGAAAATTATCGTCTTACTCCAAATAAAGGTTTAGAGTTTGGGATTTATACATTAGGGGATCACTTGTCAAACCCTTTAACAGGGGAGAGAGTCTCAGCTAAGGAACGGGTCCATGAAATTATTGAATATGCAAAATTAGCCGAGCAAGCGGGGATCGACTTTTTTAGTGTAGGTGAAAGTCATCAAGAATATTTTGCAACTCAAGCACACACTGTTGTCCTGGCAAGCATTGCCCAAGCGACGGATAAAATAAAAATTGGTAGTTCCTCTACGATTATCAGTACTTCAGATCCAGTCCGTGTCTATGAAGACTTTGCAACAATTGACTTAATCTCAAATGGACGTGCTGAGATCATTGCTGGCAGAGCTTCTAGGGTCGGATTATTTGATTTACTCGGATACAATCTCCGCGATTATGAAGAATTATTTGAGGAAAAGTTTGAGTTATTAAGAAAAATAAATGAAGAAGAAATCGTCAATTGGAGCGGAGAATTTCGAGCTCCATTAAAAAATGCTAAGATACTTCCGCGTCCGCAAAATGGTAGATTGCCGATTTGGCGAGCGGTGGGAGGATCCCCTGCAAGTGCAATTAAAGCTGGTTATGCAGGTGTGCCAATGTTTATGGCTCATTTAGGAGGACCAGCAGTTATTTTCAAACGAACGGTTGATGCTTATCGTGAAGCAGCTAAACAAAATGGCTTTGATCCATCTGAATTACCTGTTGCAACGGCTGGCTTCTTCTATGCTGCTGAAACGTCCCAACAGGCTCTAAAAGAATATTATCCTCATATTAACGAGGGGATGAAGCTCACAAATGGACAGGGCTTTTCAAAACAACTATTTGCGCAAGGGGTCGATCCGCATAATATTATGAACATCGGAAGTCCTCAACAAATTATTGAAAAAATCCTTTATCAGCATGAAGTGTTTGGCCATCAAAGATATATCGCGCAAATGGATTTCGGGGGAGTACCCTTTGATAAAGTACAGAAAAATATAGAAATCATTGGAACAGAAATTCTTCCAGCTATTAGGAAATATACAGCAAAAAAATAAAGAGGTGTAAAACGTGAAAATTGTTGGACTATCCGGATCAAAAGTGGGGTCAAAAACAAGAACTGCAATGGATTACACAATGACAATGCTCCGAGAAAGATACCCGAATTCGGATACGGTTGTGATAGATTTAGCAGAGTATGAAGTAGAGTTTAGTGATGGACGAAATTATTTAGAATATGAGGGAGATACCAAGTATGTCGCTCAAACGATTATGGAAGCAGATGCTATTATTATTGGAACCCCCATCTTTCAGGCGTCGATTCCCGCGACATTAAAAAACATTTTTGACTTACTGCCGATAAGTGCTTTTAGAGACAAAGTGGTAAGTATCTTGGTTACGGCAGGTTCAGCTAAGCACTATTTAATACCTGAGCAACAGTTAAAACCAATATTGTCTTACATGAAAGCACAAATTGTTCAAACCTATGTTTTTATTGAGGAAAAGGATTTCTACCGTAAAGAAATTATTAATGATGATGTTATTTTACGGATTGAACGCTTAGTAGAAGATACTCTCGTTTTAACAGAAACCTATATGAAAATTCGAGAAGCGAAAGAAGCGGAATACGGATTTTGAACTAATTTTATACTCTTCACAAGACAGGACATTTTGTTTAAAAAGTGTCCTGTTTGCTTTGCTCCCTATTGGAGAGTTTGATAGGAAATGCGTTAAACTTGATTTCCCCCCGGTGTTATGTAGAATAGAGTAGAAAATGATTCTTGCAAATCAGACTTGATCATTGGCTAGGAGCAATTCAGCAACAAAGTCGAAGATGAATCGATTTCCTCGGAAGCATTGCATATGGTGGAAGGGGGCACAGAAAATAATGCTGTTATACAAATCGATTTGAACAATTCTCATCAACTTACCCATGATTTAGGCTCAGATAGCAAGATATCATCATTTTATAATACTCAATTCGTCTTGGTTGATCTACCAGATGTAAATGAAATACTTTCCTCTATTCGTCGTTCAGGAGAACCTCTTTCTCAACTCATAATGGAACGACACACACACTTGATCAAACCCTAAGAATAAAAATTATATTTATCTAGGCAACAGGTAGTCGCTTTTTTCGTTAGGAATAAGGTTTATTAGTGCTTTATTTTGTTACTGGTTTCACAAAACAAGAAAGGAGTGAGGACAGCGAACGTATAAAATTCTCATTATAACAACTGAATAAAGGGAGGGAAACAGTCGAAAAAATCAAACAATTCAATAACCTAAGTCAAAAACAATTCTATTTGTTACCCTTTTCACAAAGGCTGTATGAGATTTTTGATTGCATTTATGGAAAGTGGCGAGCTACTTATTTTCTTTCTGAACTAATTCACTATTAAACGTTTCAAATATTAAGAAAAAGGACATGTTTGTATATATGTACTGATTAAGGAGGATTTATACATGCAATTACTGCCGCGTGAAATAGACAAGCTATTAATTGTAGTGGCTGCTGATCTTGCGAAGAGAAGAAAACAAAGAGGACTAAAGTTGAATCATCCTGAAGCTATGGCTTTAATCACATATGAAGTCATGGAAGGGGCAAGAGATGGAAAGTCAGTTGCAGAATTAATGGAATATGGTGCAACCATTCTAACAAGAGATGATGTTATGGAAGGAATTCCTGAAATGATTGAAGATATTCAAGTGGAAGTTACTTTCCCAGATGGAACAAAGCTTGTTACTGTACATGACCCAATACGCTAATGTGAGAGGAGTGAAATAATCGATGATTCCAGGAGAATATATTTTAAAAGAAGAAGAAATCATCTGTAATGCTGGGCGAGAAAGCTCAAAGGTTACGGTTATTAATACGGGAGATCGCCCCGTACAAATCGGTTCACATTTTCATTTTTATGAGGTAAATGAGGCGATGAAATTTAACCGTAAAGAGGCATACGGGAAGCGACTGAACATTCCAGCAGGTGCTGCAGTACGATTCGAACCAGGTGATGAAAAAGAAGTAGAATTAATTGATTATGCTGGAGAGAGAAAAGTATTTGGCTTAATAATAAAGTGGACGGTCCATTAGAAAGTGGGGAAGCGTAATGAGTTTTAAAATGTCTAGAGAACAATATGCGCAGATGTATGGCCCAACGACTGGTGATTCCATTCGCTTGGCGGATACTAATTTATTTATTCAAATCGAGAAAGACTTTACTACCTACGGAGAAGAAGTTGTATTTGGTGGAGGGAAGGTCATTCGGGATGGCATGGGACAACATCCGTTAGCCACACGTGGAGATGGAGTACCTGATACGATTATTACAAATGTCATTGTTTTGGATTATACCGGTATTTATAAAGCCGATATTGGGATCCGTGATGGGAAGATTTCTGGAATTGGGAAAAGTGGAAACCCGTTAATTATGGATAATGTCGATATTGTCATTGGTGCATCTACTGAGGTAATCGCTGGAGAAGGAAAAATTGTGACAGCAGGTGGGATTGATACCCATGTCCATTTTATTAACCCTGCTCAAGTAGAGGTTGCTTTAACGGCCGGTACAACTACGTTAATCGGTGGGGGAACAGGCCCGGGAGCTGGATCTAGGGCTACAACTGTTTCTCCTGGAGAATGGAATATTCATCGAATGCTTAAAGCGATTGAAGGTCTCCCTATTAATGTAGGTCTAACCGGAAAAGGACATGCTGCGACAGAAGAGCCGTTAGCCGAACAAGTACGTGCTGGGGCAATTGGATTGAAGGTACATGAAGACTGGGGGGCCACGACTTCCTCATTAGATTATTCCCTTCGCGTGGCTGATAAATATGATGTTCAGGTTGCTCTTCATGCAGATACATTGAATGAAGGAGGATTTATGGAAAACACGATGAAAGCTGTGAAAGATCGTGTAATCCATATGTATCATACGGAAGGAGCTGGCGGAGGGCATGCTCCTGACTTAATCAAATCAGCCGGGATGATGAATGTATTGCCATCCTCTACCAATCCAACTATGCCTTATACAGTCAATACGATTGATGAACATCTAGATATGTTAATGGTTTGTCACCACTTAAATCCGTCTGTTCCTGAAGATATTGCTTTTGCTGATTCAAGAATTCGGAGAGAAACGATCGCGGCAGAGGATATATTGCAAGATATGGGTGTCTTTAGTATGACAAGTTCAGATGCCCAAGCAATGGGACGCGTGGGAGAAGTAGCCCTTAGAACTTGGCAAACAGCAGATAAAATGAAAAAGCAATTAGGTATTATGAAAGGGGATAAGGAGTACGCAGATAATAATCGGGCTAAACGATATATTGCTAAATATACGATTAATCCAGCGATAACTCATGGGATTTCTGAGTATGTTGGCTCAATTGAGGTTGGAAAAATTGCTGATCTCGTTCTATGGGATCCTAAATTTTTCGGAGCAAAGCCAGAAATGATCTTAAAAAATGGTCTAGCTGTCCAAAGCTTAATGGGAGATGCAAATGCCTCCATCCCTACACCACAGCCGATGATTTATCGTCCCATGTATGCTTCTGTAGGAAAAGCCCTTCCTAGTAGCTCGATTACTTTTATTTCACAAGCGGCTTATGACGATAAAGTTCATGAAAAACTAGGTTTAGAGAAGATCATCCTACCTGTACGAGGAATTCGGACCTTAACGAAAAAAGATATGAAATTAAATACGGAGACACCTGAAATTGAGGTCGATCCGCAAACATATGAAGTAAAAATAAACGGAGAGCTTATTACATGTGATCCTGTTGATGAAGTACCAATGGGTCAACGTTATTTCTTATTTTGAGGTGAAAAAATGATCATTGAAAAAGTGATAACAAATCTTGATGCTTTAGGACAGGATGAAATTAAACGACGTCATATGGAAAAGGTGTATTTAGAAAGCGCCCATTTAGTGAAAAGAATTCAGCGGGTCAAAACAGACCATGGTCGAGAATTGGGAATTCGTTTAACTGAACCACGTGATTTGGAAGCTGGGGATGTGTTGTATATGGATGATCAAAATATGATTGTCATCGATGTTCTTTCTGATGATTTATTAATTATTCGTCCCCGCTCCATTAATGAAATGGGAAATATTGCTCATCAATTAGGTAATCGTCATCTCCCCGCACAGTTTGAAGGCGATGAAATGCTTGTCCAATACGATTATCTTGTAGAAGAATTATTAGAAGAATTAAGGATACCTTTTACGCGTGAAGAAAGAAAAGTAAAACAGGCATTTCGCCATATTGGGCATAGTCATGAATAACGCCTTAACATTGTTTCAATTATGTGATTCAAATTTCCCTACAGGGGCTTTCAGCCATTCATTTGGCCTTGAGAGTTATATTCAAAAAGGGACTGTTCATAATGCAGATACCTTTTCTGAATGGCTTCAAGTCTATTTACATGAACAGCTTGTTTATTCCGATGGACTCGCTGCTGCCCTTGTATATGATGCTTTGGAGCAAGATGATTTAGAAACGGTATGGAAATTTGATCGTTTACTAACTGTGCAAAACCTTGCTAGGGAAACGCGGGAAGGCACCCAACGTATTGGGGAAAGATTATTAAAAATCACTGAAACTTTGTATGAAGCACCAATTTTGGCGATCTATCTAGATCGAATTAAAAAGAAACAATCATATGGCCATCCTGCCCTTGTATTTATCATGGTAGGCCATTTCTTACGCGTAGATAAGGACACTATTCTTTTATATTATTTGTATTCTACTATCGCCAGTCTTGTTCAAAATGCAGTCCGAGCCATCCCGCTCGGACAAACAACCGGACAAAAAATTATTTACAACTTTCAAACAGAGTTAACCGAAGCAGTAAGGGTGATCCACAATCTAAGAGAAGAAGATTTTGGGGTTGTCTCCCCTGGATTAGAATTATCGCAAATGCAACATGAAAGAGTGAATATTAGAATCTTTATGTCATAGGGAATGTTCAAAAGTCTGATAAAGGGACACTGTGGGTATAAATCTTCGCCTAAGTACGAACATAACTTGTCGCTACGATGCGTAAGTCGTTCCCAAGCTTTCGACGTATTGGGCGTACCTTGAGCCGACTTGAGGCTTTTTATCCTTCATTTTGAACATGCAAAGAAAATTTTAAATAGAAAAAGGATGTGTAATAGATGAACACAATTAAAATTGGGATAGGTGGACCTGTTGGTGCAGGAAAAACAATGTTAGTTGAAAAATTAACTCGCCATTTACATGATGAAATTAGTATGGCAGTCATTACAAACGATATTTATACAAAGGAAGATGCTAAGTTTTTAGTTAAAAATGGCATTTTACCAGAAGATCGAATTATTGGAGTGGAAACAGGCGGTTGCCCGCATACGGCGATTCGAGAAGATGCTTCAATGAACTTTGCTGCAATTGAGGAATTAGAAGAGAAACATCCTGATGTTGAACTTATTTTTGTTGAAAGTGGTGGAGATAATTTAGCGGCTACCTTCAGTCCTGAGTTGGTGGATTTCTCTATCTATATTATTGATGTGGCCCAGGGGGAGAAAATTCCCCGCAAAGGTGGACAGGGAATGATCAAGTCGGATCTGTTCATTATAAATAAGACAGATTTAGCCCCTTATGTAGGAGCGAGTCTTGAAGTAATGGAATCTGATACAAAAGTATTTCGTGGGGATAAACCATTTGTATTCACAAACTTAAAAGACAATCAGGGTCTTGATCAAGTGATAGACTGGATAAAAAAAGATGTTCTATTAAAGGACTTAGAACAAAATGGCTGATTGGACGGGAATCCTTCAGCTTGATGTGGAAAATCGTCAAGGAAAATCCGTTACAAAAAACTTGTATTTTCAAGGGGCGTTTAAAATTATGCGTCCCGTCTATCATCAACAATCTAAGCACCCATGTTACTATATTTTAAATCCAGGTGGCGGTTATTTAAATGGGGATACTTATCGAATGGAGGTATCGGTTCAAGAGGAAGCGAAAGCCACTCTTACGACTCAATCTGCTACCAAAATATATAAAACACCGAGTAAACATGCTTATCAAGAAACAGAAATTCATCTTAAACAAGGTAGTTATCTAGAGTATTTGCCTGACCCGTTAATCGCTTATAAAGATGCTTGCTATGTACAGAAAAATATTGTGCGTATGGAAAAAGGAGCCGAATTTTTATATACGGATATATTAACGCCAGGCTGGTCACCAGAAGGAAAACACTTTAGCTACGAATCACTTCGTCTGATCAATGAAATATATCTAAATGATGAGATTGTCGTTTTTGATCACCTTCACCTATCTCCGAGAAATAAGGCGATGAATGGGCTGGGACATATGGAAGGCTACACACATTTAGGTTCCTTAATTGCCATAAGTGAGAAAGTGAATGATGCTTTCATAGAAACTTTATATAATACGCTCGAACAAATGGAGGGGAATTTTAAAATTGGCATTTCGCGACTTGCTACAGAAGGATTGTCCATTCGGATAATGGCCAACTCTACCCAATTAATTGAACGTATTTTTACAGCATGTCATCATACAATCAGTATGGAATGGTTTCAAACCAAACCAAGTTTCCTAAGAAAATACTAAATTGAAATATAGAAGATAGCAGAAAGAGGAAGGGTGGCAAATAATCCTGAGCTGAAGAAGGGAGGAAATTCCCTTCGTAGGTTCAGGTTTATTTAATGCAGCACTAGAGACAGCAACAAGATAATTATTTATAGTTTTCATTGATTGACTCATTACGTGCTAATTTGAAGAAACTAGCGTACTACTACTTTAATAAAAATATATATCTTTATAGGGAGGGGACTAGATGAGAAAGATTGTAGTAATAAAGTTTTTATCATTGTGCTTTTTTCTTATTCTATTAACGGCTTGTGGTCACTCGGCTGAACCAAGTTCGGCTCAAGAAAAATCAACTGGTCAGGATGTAAAGGATGAATTAACTTTAGCCATTGGTGGAGAACCTGATGAAGGGTTCGATCCAACAACAGGTTGGGGCCGTTATGGTTCCCCACTTTTTCAGAGCACATTGCTCACTTTTGATCAAGATTTTGAAATTCGGAATGATTTAGCTGTGAGATATGAAGTTAGCGAAGATGGATTAGAATGGAAGGTAAATATTCGTAATGATGTGAAGTTCTCTGATGGAGAACCATTAACAGCCAAAGATGTTGTCTTTACATTTAACACTGCGAAATCAAGTGCCTCGATTATTGACCTGACAAATCTAGAAAAAGTTGAAGCTTTAGATGATCAATCGATTAGATTTACGCTAAAACACCCTCAATCTACTTTTATCTATTTATTAGCTTCCATGGGAATTGTACCTGAACATGCTTACACAGATTCATATAATGAAAATCCAATTGGCTCAGGACCATTTGAATTAGTTCAATGGAATAAAGGGGAGCAACTAATTGTCCAAGCAAATCCATACTATTATGGCAAACAGCCATTCTTTAAAAAACTTAACTTTGTCTTTTTATCAGAAGATGCTGCATTTGCTGCTGCTAAAGCAGGTGAAGTAGATGTCGCAGCTGTTACATCAGTATTTGCCAAAGAAGATATTACGGGAATGCATTTGGTGGAATTAGAGAGCGCTGATAATCGCGGGATCATGCTTCCGTATGTACATGAAAGGAAATTAGAGGATGGTACATTAATTGGAAATAATGTGACTGCCGACCAGGCAATTAGAAAAGCGCTAAATATTGCCGTGGATCGGCAAGAATTAGTCGATGGCATTTTAGAAGGATATGGAACGCCTGCTTATTCTGTTGCCGATCAATTACCATGGTGGAACCCTGATACAGTGTTTGAAGATGGTAGGATGGATGCTGCGAAAGAGATGTTAGAAAAAGCTGGTTGGAAGATAGGGAAAGAAGGTATTAGGGAAAAAAATGGTTTGAAGGCGGAACTTACCTTACTTTACCCTGCCGGAGATCAAATGCGGCAATCTTTGTCATTAGCATTTGCTGATATGGTGCGTCCATTGGGAATTTCAATTAAAACAGAAGATAAGAGTTGGAATGACTTAGAAAGACTTATGCATGCCAATCCCGTGATGATGGGATGGGGAAGTCATGATCCATTAGAAATGTATTATATATATAGCGGTGATACAAGGGGCGAAGGTTTTTATAATGCCAATTATTACAAGAATCCAGTTGTGGATGAATATTTAAATAAGGCGATAAAAGCGAATGACCAAGATGAGGCAAAGGCATTCTGGCAAAAAGCTCAATGGGATGGAAAAACAGGATTCTCTGTTGAAGGAGATGCCCCTTGGGTGTGGTTAGTCAATCTTAAACATTTATATTTTGTTCGCAATGGATTAGAAATTGGAGAGCAAAAAATACAGCCACATGGTCATGGATGGCCAGTGACCGACTTTATTGAAGAATGGTATTGGAAAGATGAAGAGGATGTTTAAAAAGGGTTATGGAACATTACTTTTTTACATGCACATAAAGAAAATAGGAGGAATGACTTATTAAACAAGTAGTTATGTTTAGCCTTCGTCATATTATTAAATTAATAACCTTGTTAATAGCAACTTGTTCATTATCATTTCTCCTTGTTAGTTATTCACCTATTGATCCAGTACAGACATATGTTGGGGCCGATATGATCCGTGTCAGCCCTGAGCAAAGAGAAAATATTGCAGCGTATTGGGGATTAAATAATTCGCGAACCGAGCAATTTCTTAGTTGGACGAAAGCTGTTTTACATGGCAATCTCGGTACCTCCTTAATATATCGTGCCCCGGTCTTAAGCGTTATTGCCGAACGCTTCGTTGCTTCTTTGGCCTTAATGGGAGTCGCTTGGATTTTGTCAGGCATTATTGGTTTTATTTTGGGCATTATAGCGGGGATGCGAGAGGGGACGATTTGGGATCGATTGATTAAAGGATATTGTTTCCTACTGGCTTCTACTCCTGCTTTTTGGTTAGGATTATTACTTTTAATTGTATTCTCAGTATGGTTAGGTTGGTTTCCAGTTGGGCTTGCATCTCCTGCTGGGGTTTTAGCGGAAAATGTATCTTTGGTTGAACGGTTACGACATTTATTTTTACCGGCTTTAACCTTGAGTATTTTAGGGGTAGCAAATGTAGCTTTGCATACAAGGCAAAAATTAGTCGAAGTTTTGCATAGTGAGTTCATCCGTTTTGCCAAAGCAAAAGGTGAACGAGGTTTCCATTTACTTTATAGACATGGCTTGCGCAATATTTCACTTCCAGCGGTCTCCTTGCATTTTGCCTCCTTTGGCGAACTTTTTGGTGGAGCTATTTTAGCGGAACAAGTTTTTTCATTTCCGGGGCTCGGCCAGGCAATTGTCCAAGCTGGCTTAGGGGGAGATGTTCCACTGCTTTTAGGAATTGTCATGTTTAGTACACTTTTTGTTTTCACTGGCAATTTACTGGCAGATTTATTGTACCGATTCATTGATCCCCGGTTAAGAAGGAGGGGAGGATGGTGAATGCGCGTATTTTCATCTCGAAAACAAAAAATATAAGAAGAAGGATCGTTCTTACAATCTGTATCGCAACTATCTTCCTGGTAGGCATAGTGATAAGTAGCTTTTTCATTGAATCTAGCAAACTAGGGGTAAATCTAACTTTAAAGAATAAGCCACCTTCGTGGGGGGATCTTTTTGGAACTGATTGGTTAGGAAGAGATATGTTTGCTAGGACGTTAAAGGGACTGTCTTTAAGTTTTGGTGTAGGACTGTTGGCTGCATTTGTCAGTACTCTGATTGCCTTAATATTTAGTTTGCTTGCTTCAATTGATCGAAGAGTGGATGCGGTAGTGTCATGGTTCATTGATCTATTTCTAAGTGTACCGCATATTGTCACTTTGATCTTGATTTCCTTTGCAATGGGAGGCGGATTTAAAGGCGTGGTTCTTGGATTAGCACTCACCCATTGGCCTAGTTTAACAAGAGTGTTAAGAGCAGAGGTCATGCAAATTAAAGCTACAGATTATGTAGCTGTTTCTTTAAAATTGGGCCAATCGCGATTATGGATCGCTATCCATCATATACTGCCACATATACTGCCACAGCTTTTTGTCGGCTTTGTTTTATTATTCCCTCACGCAATTTTACACGAAGCTGCAATTACGTTTTTGGGTTTTGGATTATCTTCTGAAACACCAGCTATTGGTATTATCTTATCAGAATCTATGGGGTACCTTTCGACAGGTATGTGGTGGTTAGCCTTTTTTCCAGGGATCTCTTTATTAATAATGGTTGGACTTTTTGATGTGATCGGTAGAAATATTCGGAAATGGAATAATCCTTTCCATAGCAATGGTTTTTAAGGAGAGGTGAGAAAGTGACTTTAGAAAAACAATCAAAGATCGGAACAGAGCCGTCTCTATTTGCAGTGAAGCAGTTTTCACTTGTCTTTCGTCAATATGAAAAAGGCTGGCAGGAATCAAAGATTCAAGCGATCAGTGGGTTTAATTTAACGATTCAAAAAGGAGAAATCGTGGCGATTGTTGGAGCGAGTGGATCTGGAAAAAGCTTATTAGCTAATGCAATTTTAGGAATATTACCTAAAAATGCAGAAACAGATGGGGAGATTTTATTTGAGGGAGAAGCCTTGACACCTAAAAGGCAAGAAGAACTAAGGGGGAAGGAAATAGCCCTTATACCACAATCAACGAATGCTCTTGATCCATTAATGAAAGCGGGCAAACAGGTGCAAACGATGATAAAAGGGAAAAATAAGAAAAAGATTCAAGAGGGAATTTTCCACAAGGTTGGATTAGCAAGTGAAGCAGGGGAGCGATATCCGTTTGAGTTATCGGGAGGTATGGCAAGAAGAGTGTTAGTCACTACAGCTATAGCAAGTCAGGCAAAACTGATTATTGCAGATGAACCAACTCCCGGATTGGATGAACACTCTCGTAACGAAACCATTCAATATATCAAACAGTTAGCTAATGAGGGAAAAGGAGTTATGTTTATTACCCATGATATTATGGCTGCCTTAGCAATAGCTGATAGAATAGCTGTTTTTTATGCAGGGCAAACGGTTGAAATAGCTAATACCGAAGATTTTTATGGGAAAGGTGAACAATTGCGACATCCTTATACAAAGGCATTATGGAATTCCCTTCCACAGAACGAGTTTAAGCCATTGCCAGGCTCCCAACCAGCACCTATCACTGTTTTAAATGGTTGTGCTTTTGCGCCAAGATGTCTAAAAGCGACCTCAATATGTAAACAAAAGCAACCATTAAATCGTTCTTTGAATCAAGGGATGGTGAGATGCTTCCATGCTTAAAGCGAATGGACTAGGTTATCATTATCCATACAAAAACTGGTTGTTTCATAAGCTTGATCTTTCTATTCATCCTGGTGAGGTGGTCGGCTTATATGGAGAGAGTGGAGCGGGGAAATCGACATTAGCAAGAATAATGGCAGGTTTTTTGAAACCAAATCGGGGTAATATAATGGTAGAGAATGAGCAATATCCCATTAAAGGAGTACACCCCGTTCAATTAATCTTGCAACACCCAGAAAAAGCTGTAAATCCAAGATGGAGAATGGGGAAAATCCTTTCAGAAGGTGGTATTCCAGAAGATTCCCTTCTAAAAGCTTTTGGTATTCAAGAAGAGTGGTTATCTCGTTTTCCAAGTGAAATATCTGGCGGAGAATTACAACGTTTTTGTTTGGCTCGTGCATTTAAGCCTACAACAAAGTATTTAATTGCCGATGAAATCACAACGATGCTGGATGCTGTAACCCAAGCACAAATTTGGCAAACAGTTTTAGAAATCACACGGCAACGTGGTATCGGAATACTTGCGATTAGTCATGATCTATACTTATTAAAAAGGGTTTGTGATCGGATTATTCAATTTAATGATAAACAAGAACTTTTATAGGGTGTAGAAGGGATTCCCTTTGCCTCTTGGACTAAAAAAGCTTGAATGCTTGTTTCCGTTCACCATCTTCTGTATACTTTCTACGAAAGAGAATAGGAAACTTTATTTTTGGAAAAATAACCTAAAGTCTATATAGAATTATGAGAACCCTATTGAGAGGTGTATGGAAGAATGGATGATTTCAAAGTTGAGACCGTTTATGAAGAACGGACATATGAACGCTATCGTTTCAGTTTTTCTATAGATGGAAAGGAATATAAAGGGAATTTCCATGAAGGAGAAATTCAATGGCTTCATCCTCATCCGAAGCAGGACCTGAAGGAAGATCAGTTACAATGGATTGAGTCAGAAGTGCGAAGCCTATTAACAGAGAACGATGTGATGGATGCGGATGAAGATTTAGATAATCTTGAAGTTGAACCGATGTTTCCAGACCAAGTTCATCAGGTCCATCAATTTAAGTTAGATATTGAAGGGGAACAATTTAAAGGGATGATACGTAATGGAAAGTTGGAATGGTTTCACCCTAAACCAAGGCGAAAATTGGCGAATGACAAAGTGGAAAAGGTAGAAAAACAAATCCATGAAAAAGTAAAAAAGCATATAGACGAAGAAGACGAAATATAGAAAAACAAACATCATGAGCATTAAAATGGGCCGCATTCTTGCGGCTCTTTTTATATGCTCAAGAATTGAAACCTTTTCTAGCTATAAATCGTAAGCTCTTTTACAGGGGGGGGAGACGAGATGAGGAAAATTATTGGTATTATCATAATTATTTTTAGTTTTCTTATTGCGATTGGCTGTTTAGCAGACATTAAGAATTCACCGATTGCTTCAATCGTTGGTTTAATTGTCATTTGTTTACCACTTTATTTTATTGGTCATCTGGTCCGTACATCTAAAGAGGAATTGAAACGCAATGGGGTGCGTTGGCTCACGATCTTTGTCTTTTGCTTAATTATTCTCCCACTTATTTTCTATACGTATGAACACTATGAGATTCTAAAATGGCAAGCAATTGATGATGGAAAGTATATATTTTATGAACCAAGTTCCAATGAAATAGGTAGTTTATCGTTATTATTTTTGATGGCATTGCTTCTTTTAGTACCGATTCGCCTTTTTAGCCCTGAGCTAAAGAGAAAGCGATTAATGAGTCTAATAATTGTTGTGACGCTTCTTCTTTATGGTGGATTTCGCTATTATACATGGCTTGATTATCGGGGGGTACACGAAGAGTTAGGATTAATTTCCCAAAATTGGGCGGGAAAGCAAACTGTTCAGTCTTTTGATCAAATCAAAGAAATATACATAAAGCCGAATGTATATCATGGCAGTCTTGGTGATCCAACAGATGAAACTGTGTTTACGTGGAAGATGGTTTTTATGAATAAAAATGGGGAGAACACCACTTATTCGTTTCGGAGTCTATCTAAAGATACTTTGGAGAGGGCAAACCGACTGAAAGCCATTGCTAATGAAGAGCATACACCCTTCATTGTCCAAAAAATGAGCAATAAGGAACGCGAATGGTTTGACCTTGAATTGGAATTAAAAGAATTGGAGAAAGAACCATTTTATGATTTCTTTTTGAATGGAAGAGCTGAATAAATTTTTGATGACTTGTAAGGGGGAGAGAGCATGATCATTGAGTTAACTAGAAATAGTGTAGCGATGGGAGATGATGTATATGCACCACATGATCAAAAGATCATAATCCCCTCCTATAAACAGCTAGACCATTTATGGAACAAAATGAAAGAAATCCGGTATTTACCATCCATTTATGGGGGAGAAGCAACTAGGATCTTATATCGAACGGACAATGATTTACCGCTAGCTGTAGTGGCTCAACAATGGGAAAAAGCAAAGTTTTTTGTTCAATCGCAACAAACGTTAGCTCAATGTTTTGAGGAAGTAAATCGAATCACTTTACATTTTGTCTATAGAGCCCAAGAAAATCCAGATACTGTCTATCGAAATTTATTAGAGCATTTTTGGTAATGGAAGTGATCTTTCTTTTGGATAATGCCAATGGAATAATCTCCTTGTCCGCGGGTGTTAATAAGCCTAATGACAAGGCGATATGAATAAAGCTTTTGATCGTTTTTAGGCTTGTACTGATGTGAATCCCACGTGAAAGATTCATTTATTTTTGCGCTTTTTGTTGTTGGAAACTGAGTGGACAACCCCTATTTTCCTTATAATTTTGCACAAGTTTTTGAATAGAGGAATTTGCTTTTATGAATGCCAGTTTGGCCATAAGTCGACAAATCGCTTTGCTGGGGAACTTTACTTTGATGTTACCCATTTTCCTAGCTTCTTCATAACTTGTAAAAGTTTAATATACTCTTCCAGCTGACCAGATTTGGTCAGCTGGAAGAGTGTAGACAAAAGGGTTGGAAAGCAAAATGATTTCCAACCCTTTTGCTATTAATACAGAATAATTCTATGAAAAAGAGCCATAAATGCTCTCCCTATGTTTTCTATTACGCCATGGTTGCCGTGATCCATGTCCAGCTGTTCGCGTTCATTACATTTGATTTTTCGTCACCATATCCATCACCTCATTCAGTTAATAGGAAACACCGTTGATTGGAGCGGAGAGCGGCGACTCCAGCGGGAACAGCGCGAGCTGAAGACCCTGGACTGAGCGCAGCGAGGGAAGCGGCTGAAGCCGTGCCCGCGGAAGGCGTCCGCTCGCAGCGGAAATCAACCTTTCTAGCTTTTTCTCTATTTTAAAAGAAAAAAGACTGTAGGCAAACACCAAATTCATGGTGTTTGTCTACAGTCTGAGCTGACTAGATTTGGTCAACTTTTCTGTTATCATTTTCCCGAAGAACCATACAGACAAAATAAACTCAACTTCTAGGGCATACCGACTATAGTTGTTTCTTCAAGTTGTAAAGAAAGGATAATGTCAGAAACCGATTTTTTTAAATCTTTCCCGATGCGCATACCAATTTGATAATATCGTTTGTAGGTATATGTCCCTATTTCTTTAACTATCACTATATGGCGAAATAAATGAGGATGAATGTCCATAGCAAAAAATAAACCAAATGCAACGACATAACGTTGGATCTACGTCAATATTTAGGACACATAAAAGTTAATTTTTTTCATTGTGCTTCGAAACTTATTTAAATGTGTATTTGAAGGCTTGACATGGAGCCTCTGTGTGCGTGGTGATTTGCGAAAGAC
>NZ_BORB01000045.1:0-30361 GCF_018332955.1 Lederbergia ruris | reverse complement strand
AATGGTCCAACAGGAAGTGTAGTTAATTATTGAGTTGTTAGCAAGTGGCTTTTTCTTTTATGCATAGCCCTATAGGCCATGCATAAAAGAAGTGCCATAACCTACATTTTTAGTTTGCCATAAACAAGTACAACTAAATCGCAACAAAGTCAATTACAAAATGCATAAAAACAACAAATACAACATTATGATTAACTTAGTTATATAGAAAATATGATTAGTCTTAATATGCATGGTTTTCAGTGGAAAGCGGAAAATTTTACTAAGCCAGAACAAAGGCGCAAGCGCCCGTTTAGCGATGTACAAACTTAAGGTAATAAGGTTGAACGGCTAAAGTCGTGCCGTTCTGACCAACGTCCTGTTGGCCTGTGATAAAGGAAACACAGCTAGTTGCTCGGCGCTGGAGCCGGAAGTCAATACCCACTTTTAGAACTTATCCACAAGCTAGAATTTATAGTACGCTAAAGCATAAAAAACCTCCCGATAGTCTATTCGGGAGGCTGACAATTATTTATTAAAGTCTTTTAATTTATCTCCAATCATATCACTTAATTGGAAGCCTGAAGTTTCTTCCGGAAGCTCAAAATCTTGATTGTTGTCTTCCTGTTCTTCTAGTTCTTTTATACTTAATGAAAGACGTTGTTCACCTTCATTAACATCCAATACTTTGACATGAACAGTTTGTCCCTCTTCTAATACTTCATGTGGTGTCCCAATATGTTGATGGGAGATTTGCGAAATGTGAACTAACCCTTCTACGCCAGGAAGTACTTCAACAAAAGCACCGAAAGATACGAGTCGCTTTACAGTTCCTTTAAGAACAGAACCTACAGGGGCTTTTTCAGCAATATTTTCCCAAGGCCCAGGTAAAGTTTCTTTAATAGACAAAGAAATGCGTTCATTATCTCGATCTACTGATAAAACCTTAACGGTCACTTTTTCTCCTTCATGAACAACTTCAGATGGTTTGTCAATGTGTTGATGGGAAAGTTGTGAAATATGCACTAAACCATCCACTCCACCGATATCAACGAAAGCGCCAAAATCTGTTAATCTTTGTACAGTTCCTTCGAGAACTTGATCTGATGATAGTTTTTCTAATACATTCTTTCTTTCTTGCTTCTTCTCTTCCTCGACAACAGCACGATGTGAAAGAATAAGTCTGTTTTTATCCTTATCCAATTCTACAATTTTAAAAGAAAGCGTTTTTCCTTGATATTCCGAAAAATCCTCAACATAATGATCTTCTACCATAGAAGCGGGAACAAACCCTCTTACTCCTAGGTCAACAACAAGACCACCTTTGACAATTTCGTTCACTTCAGCATCAAAAATTTCATTATTTTGATAGCGTTCTTCCAACTTTTCCCAAGCTTTTTCTGCATCCACTTTTCGCTTGGAAAGAACCAAAAGTTCTTCTTCCACTTTTGTCACAATTAAATCAAGAACATCTCCCTCGCTGACAACATCCGATGCCTTTTCAACATGGAGGCTGGATAGTTCACTAATCGGGATAATACCATCAAGTTTACTTCCCTCAATATCGACAAGAACTTGTTTTTCCTCGATTTTAGTGACAGTTCCTTTCACTTGATCTCCCTCAGAGAAATTTCTCACTTCAATATCATTCATTTCCTCGGGCATATGTACTCCTCCTATCGGCTTTAAAATACAAGAATTAATGAAATTTCTTCTTTTTTAAGTTAATTTCAAATCATCCTCTTATTAACTTCTTACAAATGAATACGTTTGTCAAGTAATTGTAACTATATGTGACATTCAATTAACAAGTATGTTCATTTATAAGTTTTTGGATTTCTGACATGATCACTTCTGTCGCGACATCAGCCGATGTTTTATTTTTACGAATTTCCGTAAAATCTATTGGTTTTCCAAAAACAACCTTTTGTTTTTTAAACGGCTTATATGGACCAATCACTGCACAAGGAAGGATATGGGCATTTGAACGTAAAGCAAAGAAACCCGCACCAGCTAGTCCCTTACCAAGTTCCCCTGTTACACTTCTAGTTCCTTCCGGAAATAACCCAACGACTTTATCTTCCTTTAATAATTTTAATCCATTTCTTAAAGCTTCTCGATCACTCATGCCCCGTTTAACTGGAAAGGCATTGATCGCATTCATTAATTTCTTTGTGGCTGATTTTTGGAATAGCTCCGCTTTTGCCATAAAATGAACGGGTCTAGGTGCAGCGATGCCCACTGTTGGTGGATCTAAATTACTGATATGGTTGGAACATAGGAGAACCCCACCATCTTTTGGAAAATGCTCAAGTCCAATTACTTCAACACGATAGAGAGGCTTGAAAATGCATTTCACAACCCCTCTTGCAAAATTATAAAAAGTCACTATTTCTCCATCCTTTCATTAGCTAACTGATAAATTCGGTCAGCCACTTCAGTAATTGAAAGTGATGAAGTATCGATTTCAATCGCGTCATCTGCTTTTCTTAATGGGGAAAATTCCCGTTCGGAATCTTGTTGGTCACGCAAACTAATTTCTTTTTTGAGCTTTTCTAAATCTGAGGAATACCCCTTTTGAATATTTTCAAGATGCCTTCTCTCTGCTCTTACCTCAACACTCGCGACTAAAAATACTTTTAATTCTGCATTTGGCAAAACTTCGGTACCGATATCACGTCCGTCCATCACAACGCCACCAGCTTGGCCTAATGCCTTTTGTTGTTTCACCATTTTTTCCCTAACCAGACGGTGGGCTGCTACAGTTGACACGGTATTGGTTACTTTATCTTCACGTATGACGTCTGTAACATCTATGCCATCTACAATGACAAGTTGTCTTTTTTCAGATGGTGATAGTTGTATATTTGTATGGGATAGTAGATCAGCCAACTCTTGATCGTTTTGGATATTGACATTTTCCGCCAAAGCTTTGTATGTTAAAGCTCTGTACATAGCTCCTGTATCAACGTATATGTAGGACATTTTCTCAGCCACAATTTTAGCCACAGTACTTTTTCCAGCACCAGCTGGACCATCAATAGCAATACTAATTTTATTCAATTTCAAATTCCTTCACCTGCTTGCTTCATATAAATATGATTTTAGTTTATGTTTATATTATCATATAACACACTAAATTCCTCCTAAATACATGTAGAAATTTATTTAGGAAAAGCTACAGGTGATCATGATTACATGACAGAACGCAATCAGTTGTATTAGAATCCCCTTACAATTATTTATTCGTGTGGATTGATCTTTTGATGAAATACATCCAACTTATCCTGCTCTTCCATACCGGAAACGCCTTCATATTGAATTAATTTATTTACATAGTCAAACCAGGTTACATGTTGAAATAACGTTTGAACACCAATTAGAATAAACAGGTGGAATAAAACTAGTTTTAAGAAAATTCGTTCCAATCTTTTCATGTTCACCACTCCGTTTTTTCCTTTATTATCGCCAAGTTTGTATTAATTTATTTCATTCATCCCTCTTTTTCGATACTCTAATTGTTTTTCAAACGTATAACGGATTAGCTGTTGTTGCTCCTGATTAGATAAATTTAAAAATTGCAAAGAAATAAGATGTACTCCTTTTTTTTCGAAATTCCTTACAACTCTACACGTAATGGTAAGGTAGAGATAGTCCTGTGATGAAAATGGCAACACAAGCAAAACTTCACCCAGCTCTCCCTTTTTAATTTGGGCATAACGATTTACAATTGAACAGCCTCCCGCACTTATATCTTCTGTTACGGTTGGAAAGTATTTACCTGCAATTTTCAGAGAGGCATCTAAACCTGTTTTTACACGAACAAATTCTCGGCGTTGAATCTTCATTAGTTGTTCCTCGTCCGGAAAAAATAAAATCAATAAAGGAATCTTATTTTTCATTTGCCCTAACACCTTTGTTCTGAATAAATAGGCATTTCCTGTTTCTTTAACAGTAAAACTCGCAAATAATTCTTCCTCTTTTAGTAAAAAAATGACCCGATTTGATTCACTTCCCACCGGATAGGTTATATAAATTTTGTTCTCAGAGTAATCAGCTATTTTTGTTTTAAAGCTTTCCGTTTTATTTTCTCTATCTAATTCCAATGTTAGCTCCATACCCACCTTGATCATCCAATATCCCACCTATTACTTTTTTACTATTCATTTAGTATTATCTCAAAGAAATTTTTTAATTTCTAGTATTTTAAAAAACAAAACCCATCTAAGCATTCTAGCTTTAGATGGGTTTTCCCTTAAAGAACATCTTCATATAGAGGCTCGGCATTTTGGAGTTTTTCTACTTTTTCTTCCATTCCCGTTTCGGCATTAATATATATTCGATAAGTATCGTTCCCCATTGTACCCATGAATTCATGACAAAATACATCTTTACCAAGGTCATTAGCAATAATGGCCGGCCTGTGTTCCATTATTTTTACATTTTGATTGATATAATCCCGTGCCTCTTCTTTTGTCAACTTTGGCTTAGGAATTTCCCGATCATGATGTCCTTTTAAATAGTCTGAAGCAGCCAAGCCAATAATCTGTCCATTATCGAGAGCTACCTTTACCTTAATGGATTCAGGATAAATGGTCACACCATCTTGAACAGTTGTAAAAGTAAATAGCCCTTGTGTATCATACTGCATACTTTCGTTTAATTGCAAATCTACATACTGATGTTTTTCTAAATAATCCTTAGCTTTTAAAGCTGCATCATTTAAACTGATTTTTTGTTCCCCAATCTGACGATGGTTGATTAACCAAATCGGATATCCGCCTTTTTTCGTCATATCAAGACTAACTTGATCTCCACCGCTATCCAGATTTATACTGTAAAAACGATACTCTGAACCTTTCCCACTCTCGGTTACCTTTACATCTTGAATATTTTTTAATCCTGCATAGTCTCTTGCAAGCGAAACAGCCTTTTCTTTAGAAATCGATTTCCCGTCTAAATGCTTAAAATTCTCTTCTTTTTTTTGAAATGTGACCATTGTCGTATCTTCTAAATTTTCTTCATCAAATCCTTTAACCTTCTTATCAACCGTTTTGAATCCATCAATGATTGTATTATCAGCCGCTTCTTTTCCAGAAGCTAGAGCCAATTCAACATCCATCCATCTCAAGTTGTTCTCCAGAACTGAGTGTTGAACCTTACGCAGTTCTGAACGAATCTCATCACTTTGACTATACAGCTTTTCCAATGTTGTGTATTCCTTCTTAGATAGTGGTTCCTTATCTAAATCACGTACTGCTGTTTGGTAACTAAAATTTCCGATATTCGCGAGAAATTCTTCTGTCTTATTAAAAGGTAACAATGTTAATGGCAGTTGTCCTACCTGTGTTCTGGCTTCAGAGGTAATCCGCCAGACGTCCGCAAGCGCTGGTGACAAGGATTTTCTAGAATTCATCGCTAGCGTCGTTCCGATTTTATCGTGTAATACATCCATTTGATAGGACAAATCATGAAAAGCACGTTGATAATTATTTTCTGCATTCATCAAAATAGCATTTTTTTCCTGATGCTCCTGATACCCCCAATAGGCTGTACCCGCAATTCCGATTACTAAAACGCCAATTAATATAGATCTAATCAAAATTCAACACCTCCCTATTACATGCAAAAGATATGTTTTCCAATTTGTTTAATTTGCGGTCGAGTCCAAATCCAAGCACTGGTAGCGGTATCTGGATTAAAGTAGTAAAGTGCACTACCTGTTGGATCCCATCCATTAATTGCATCCAAAACTGCTCGTTCTGCTGTATCATTTGGTTCCAACCATATTTGACCATCTGCGACCGCTGTGAATGCTCCAGGTTCAAAAATAACGCCAGATACTGTATTTGGAAATGATGCACTATTCACCCTGTTTAAGATAACAGCAGCAACAGCTACCTGGCCTTCGTATGGTTCTCCACGGGCTTCCCCGTGCACAGCATTAGCCATAAGTCGAATATCATTTTGTGAAAAACCTGCAGGGGTGTTTGTGGCAGATGGTTTCGGTTGGGAACCACCACCTTGATTACCAGCTTGTCCTTTATTAGGTGAAGATTGTTTGGATAAATCCGTTCCACCATAATGGGTAAACTTATTGCCTTTTCGAATTTGGTTCTTCACATACTGTTGATCGTATTTTGAAGCTTTAATAAGCTTTGCCTTCGTATCTCCTCCGGCAATTCCATCAATAGGTAAGCCAAATTCACTTTGAAAATTTCTTAATGCCCAATATGTCCCCCAACCGAACACACCGTCAATTTTCCCATTGTAAAATCCAATATACTGCAGTCTCGCCTGTAGTTCGATCACATCATCCCCAACTGCCCCTTTTTGAATAACCTGATTTGTAAATGCACGTGTTTCATGAATAGTGGGAACAGATATTAGAATAATACTTACGAATAAAACAGCTAGTAACTTAATCGCTTTGCTATATCTCACTTTTATAGCCTCCAAAAGTTGTTTTCCTAACCATATTGTCTTAAGGAAAACCCAATTTTATTCATAAAAATTATAAAAATAGTTACGTTCATAATGCCAACATAAAAAAACAGCTACGATTCTAATTAGAATGCAGCTGTTTCTTCTTCATTTTGATTTTGAAGATGCCGTTTCGATAATATATGTGCATGTTTGGCTTTCTTCAGTCCGACATACCACAGAAATAACATAAAGGGAATGATATAGTAAATCCATCTTTTTCCGACTAGGATAGAATCATAAAATCCATGTAAAATAAAAGGTATAAAAAAGGATAAGAAGATCCATTTTGCTGGGCTTCCCGCAATATTAAATTTTGCTTTGCCTAGATAATACCCCATTAACACACCGAATAAAGCATGGCTCGATACTGGTAATAAGGCGCGCCCCATTGCAAATTCTATTCCATTACCTAGTAAATAGAGAATATTTTCGACTGTCGCAAACCCCAATGAAATAGAAGCTCCATAAACAATTCCATCATAAGGTTCATCAAAATCAGCATGTGGATAAATAACTAAAAATAATATAAACCATTTAAAAAACTCTTCTAAAAAAGCTGTGGAAATGAAAGATTGAACATATTCATTTACAATAATTTCTTCAGCATCTATCACATATTGCATAAACATAATCGGAAATGTTAAAATGGCGCCAAACAAGAACATTTTAAATACATTTAAAACAGGCTCTTGTTCATATTGGTCACGCAAATAAAAATAACTTATTAAAGCTAAACCCGGGGCAATCCCGGCGGATAATATGCCAAACATAACCAGCTCTCATTTCTGTCTATTTCTTCTATGTTACCATGGAAAAGTCGAATTGGAAATGATTTTAAGTTATGAATCATACTAACATCGGAAAGGTGAAAACGATTGAAAAATATACTTGTATTACATACTGGTGGAACCATCTCCATGCAAGAAGACACCCAGTCAGGCGCCGTTGCCCCGTCGCTTGATCATCCGCTTATGGATTTTACTGAGGCATTCAAAAATTTAGCGCATATCACCACAAAGCAACCATTCCATCTTCCTTCTCCCCATATTAGGCCCGCAGAGATGCTAACATTGAAAAACCTAATTGAGGCGGAATGCAAGCAACAATCATTCAATGGAGTAGTGATTACTCATGGAACAGATACCTTGGAAGAGACTGCCTATTTTCTAGATCTCACTCTAAACATTCACATTCCCATTGTCATTACTGGAGCCATGCGGTCGAGTAACGAAATTGGCTCAGATGGTTTGTATAATTTTATTTCTGCAGTACGTGTTGCCTGTTGTAATGAAGCAAAAGATAAAGGGGTTTTAGTTGTTTTAAACGATGAAATTCATGCAGCGAAAAATGTGACAAAGACCCATGCAAGCAATGTTTCAACCTTCCAAAGCCCACAATTTGGGCCTATCGGTTTAGTGACAAAAAGAGAGATTTTGTTTCATTATAAGCCATTATATAGAGAAAAATATGATATTGAACAAATTTCCAAAAGAGTTGCGCTTCTAAAAGCATACGCCGGAATGGAAGCGGATGTACTTGATGCGATTGATGACAAAAAATATGACGGTGTTGTAATAGAAGCATTGGGACAAGGAAACCTCCCACCTTGCTGCTTACCGGGACTCAAGAGGTTAAGGAAAGCCAATATTCCAATTATTGTCGTTTCTCGCTGCTTTAAAGGTGTTGCTCAAGATGTCTATGATTATCAAGGTGGTGGAAAGCAACTGAAAGAGATGGGGGTTATTTTTAGCAATGGGTTAAATGGGCAAAAAGCAAGAATTAAATTACTAATCGCTTTAACAAAAACGACTAACCAAAACAAGCTAAGCCAAATTTTCCAAGATCCCGTTTGTGAGAATGAGGATTAATTATCTACAGGTTGACCAATCATAACACATAGAGAAAAGACATATTTATAGAAAACATGGAGGTGGCCACATGTTTTCTTTTTATATTTTGGTCAGTGATGAGTGGAGTGGTATCTTTTTCATGATCTTAGTCTTCATTGCACTACTTTATGGGACCCTTATCAAGCAAGGAACCAACTTGAAACTCTATTCTCCACAACCCCTTATTTTCTTCTTCAGTTTATGTGTAGCTTATTTAATTATAGAAAGTCCTTTATCGATACTAAGCCACCTATTATTTAGTTCACATATGGTTTTTATGAGTATTCATTATTTTATTATCCCCCCTCTCCTGTTATTGGGGATCCCTCCGACATTATACGCTTATTTAAATCACATTAATAAGATGAGGTGGATAAGACGTCTATTCATCAGCCCCATCCCAGCCCTCTATTCCTTTTCCGTACTATTCTTTGCTTATCACTTTCAAATGCTCTTACAAACCTTTTCTCAATATTCTGTGATTCATAAAATTTATATACACTTGTTATTTTATCTATCGATAAATATGTGGCGTCCGATTGTCTATCCTCCCGCTAACCAAATGAAACCAAAAAAGAGCTTTATTTATAAAAGCTCTCTCCTACTCATGCCAGCATGTTTATATTTTATTGTAACTGGGATTTGGAATGGAGTAGGTCATCTACCTCTGGGACAATTAACTGCTAGCCTTTGTTTACCTACTACTGATGCAATCGATATTTTGCTACCTCTCCACAATAAATCTGATCCGTTAATAGCCGGAATTCTCATGCTTGTTATTCATAAAGTAAGTTTAATGGGGACAATGAAATATGGGTACAAATTACAAAAAGACAGAATCAAATAATGATGATCATTATTTATATTTTACACAGTTTGCAATGAGACCTCCATGTAAACGCCCATTCTCAATAAAAATCTCATTCGCTTCATTTCCAGCGGCAATCACCCCTGCAATGAATAAATTTTCGATATTCGTTTCCATTGTTTCCGGATTGAATTGTGGCCTCCCAGTGATATCATCGATTTCCACTCCCATTTTTTTAATGAAAGGATGATCCGGATGATAACCGGTCATGGCAAAAACAAAGTCGTTTTTTATTTCTTTCACTTCATCTCCCACTTGGTAACGAACAGAATGAGGGGTTATTTCTAAAACATGTGCATTAAACTCTAATTTAATTTCTTCATTTTTGACCAAAGCTTGATATTCTGGTAATATCCATGGCTTTACACTTGTAGAATAATCTATTCCTCGGTATAAACTGGTGACTCTTGCCCCGGCATTATGTAGCTCTAACGCTGCATCTACAGCGGAGTTTTTTCCTCCAATCACGACGACATCCATATCAAAGTATGGGTGCCCTTCTTTAAAGTAGTGAAGGACTTTATCGAGTTCCTCTCCGGGAACATTCATATAATTGGGATGATCATAATAGCCAGTAGCAATGATCATATACTTCGCTTCATATACATCCTTCGAGGTTTCAACCTTAAATATGTCGTTTTCCTTTTTGACATTAAACACTGTTTCATAGCGATTAATTCTTAAATCCTTTTGTTTCACTACTTCACGATAGTATGTAAGAGCTTGGTTTCTCTTGGGCTTACGCTCCACTGTGATGAATGGGACGTCCCCAATAGCCAGTTTTTCACTGGAACTAAAAAAAGTTTGATGGGTTGGGTAATGATATAAAGCATTCGCAATATTTCCCTTTTCAATCACAAGTGGGCTTTTCCCAATAGCTTTTAAAGCAATTGCAGCAGCTAATCCACAAGGACCGCCACCTATAATAATACATTCCTCTTTTTGCATTTTAAGACTCTCCTATATTAAGTTCCTCTGTTTTCCTTATTGTA
Organism: Lederbergia ruris; assembly: GCF_018332955.1. NCBI lineage: Bacteria > Bacillati > Bacillota > Bacilli > Caryophanales > Bacillaceae > Lederbergia > Lederbergia ruris. The sequence goes on along the minus strand of NZ_BORB01000045.1, from coordinate 20,147 downwards.
TATAATTGGTTAAATAATGAAATCTCCTACCTATACATGATAGGAGATTTCAAAAATGAGTGCAATGAATTTGATTAAAAGTTAGCTATTAGGGTCTGAATTGCTGTTTTATCTATAATCGATGTTCCATATTCTTCTAAATAGGCCCAAGTATAGGTACTTCTTTCTCCATATTCTTCTCCTAAAGCTAGTAAACTCTCCTGCTTCATATTTCCTTTCATCATGACTAAATAATATTGGTTCTTAAATATATACAAAGAGCTAATGCTTTGGATTTGCTCTATATCTGACAATCTTTTTGATAAGGAAATACAATCATCAATCGTATCAAAAGTGAAAATAACAAAATCCTTTTCAAAGTCAATGTCTGGTTCATGGATCCCTATTGGAGAATCGATCATATCCTCGTCATCTAAAGTTAATATTAAAACTAACTCATTCGAGTTCATTGAATAAATTTCAACTGCCATTGCTTCACAATTTTCTAAATCATACATACGGCATGCCTCATCAAGCATTCTATCAAATAAAGCGTCCCATACGTATGGCTCTTCCAGCATTTCTTCTTCGGTCATTCCCTTAAAGGAAAGTTCATCAAATGAAATTGAATATTTAATTTGATTTAGTGCTATGCGCTCCAGCTTCACGAAACCGCCCCCTGAAGTTGCTCTTTCCCTTCATAGTATGTAACTTCATAAAGATGGTTCATGAAAGAAAAGCGGAAGGCGTTTGCCAGGGGCGACAAGCAAATGTTCCTAAACCTCGGAAGGGGGTTTTTTCCTTCCGGGGTTTAGGGTTATTTGACCTCGAGCCCCTAACGCCTGAAGCTAGACAAAGAAAAGCGGAAGGCGACAGTTTAGCTGCGCACAAACTTTTTAGGGGCCTGACGAGATAAAGGAAACACGGCGAAGAATGAGCCGATGTTGACTTATCGTAGGAGGGCACCGAAAGTTTGTTAGCAGCTAGGAGCCGAAACTAGACAAAGAAAAGCGGAAGGCGTTTGCCAGGGGCGACAAGCAAATGTTCCTAAACCTCGGAAGGGTGGTTTTTCCCTTCCGGGGTTTAGGGTTATTTGACCTCGAGCCCCTAACGCCTGGAGCTAGACAAAGAAAAGCGGAAGCGACTATTTAGCTGCGTCCACTAAAACTTGGTGTTCCTTTTTTTAAGATTAATAAATGTGTTTCGGGTTTGGCGCCAAGGCGCAGAGGTAATAAGGAGGTTCCATACCCATTGCTGACTAGAAGAAGTGAACCATTTCTTACACTTATACTTCCTCTTTTATATAGCCCTAACCCAAGGATTCTAATTTGCCCCCCCGTGGGTATGGCCGCTTAATATGAGTGAGATTTTATGATCATCAGGTAACATTTCTACAATGGCTGGATTATGACTTAACATAATTTGAAACTTAGTAGGATCCGCATTTTCTAGAATGGATTCAACTGATGGTAATTCCTGTGTTGTCACATCATCTACACCGATAAAAGCACATTGTTCATTTGGCAATTCATAAACTTCATTTTTTAATTCCCTTACATTGAAACGAACAAATAGTTCACGTAACTGTTCTTCGTTTAATTCATAATCATTATTTCCCCAGACAAAATAAAGAGGCGCTATTTCTTTTAATATAGATAAATTATGAGCAATTCTTGAATAAGGAACACCTTTTTCAGCTAAATCACCGCCAATGATAATCCAATCCGGTTTTTGCTTTAGTTCTTTTAGTAAATTAGCTGAGATTTTCCTACGGTGAATATCAGAAATAAAAAAAATCGATTGTCCTTCTAATGAATAAGGAAGTTTTTCAAAGAAAAGTACTTTCGTGTGCACATTATCTTCAGATGCATTTCTTTTCATGTAAATAATTAAGCCAATCCCTGTGATTAAGATGATACAGATCCATATTATGATCAAGAAAATCCCCCACTCACTCTTTTATCCCGGCATGGTTTGTCATTAACATGATTTTCATAGCCTTTGAACCAAGAGATCCATACTAATTAAAGTTCCCTCATATCATTTATATTTATAGGGGATGTTCAAAAGTAAGGATCCAGTGGAAGTTCTTTTGCAAAAGAGGAACTTCCGTTAAATTCACCCACGTCCTGTGCAAGTCCGCTGCTCATGCCTATTATGTGAGTTCAATGAACTTAAACAAAGGAATTCTCATACACTGTATAAACATTAGTAGAGGGAGAGGGTTATTTTGTATTATATTCCATACACGTATTACCTATATCCTCCTCACCTGGTAAAGAATCAACCATTTTTATATAGCCAAATAGTGAGAAAACAAAATTTATATCCACCAGTTAAGACTGAAAAACTACATCAATCTGCGCAAAAATTTCAGACGCTTATGACCCAAGCGAGCCTATTGGTTAATAAAATCAATTCCTCCCCTACATTTGCTCATGACTTAATGGAGGCAGCACAGCAATCAAACAAAAAGAAAGTTCAAAAGCTTATCCAATCTACTGGACTTTCAATCCCGATCAAAAGCCACTTTAATCCTGATGGAATTATTTTTGAGTTAAGTAATGCAGAAGGTGAAAAGGGCTGTTGCACCTTACATATTGCGCTGCAATGGTGAAAAAGTGAAACTTCAATTGGTAGCGACTTTAGGCCTGCAGGAGAAGTTCGTGTATGTGTAACGATCCTAGTTTGCAACTGAATAAGGAAAGTTCGCAACGTCCTGCAGGACTATTTTTAGAAGTCTTAATCTACTTTGAAATTAGCGCCATTCATAGCAGAAGCGAATGTCTTCCGGAAATGAAATCATAGAAAAATCCTTTCTTTCCTACTTGCTTTGATGGTATAAATTAATATCGTATTTTTTCTTCATCTGTTCATATATTTTATGCCTTTTTTCCCATTGCTCGCCTTTCCATAAATCTCCACTTTTATCAATGACTTCACATCTTAGTGCATGGTAGTCTTTTTCACTTTTCGCCTTTTTTTCGAAGACAATTTTTACAGCACCGAATAAACTAAAGGCGAGTAATAATAAAAAAATAAAATGATTTTGTTGCAAAATAAAGGTAATAAGATCGAAAATAGAGGATTGATATGGTAAAACAACCATATTGTAAACGGAATAAAAAAGAATGGTACTGAATAAGATCGCAGTCGAAAATAAAATAAAATGTAATTGTTTATATCGATTAAGTTTTAACTTTCGATCAATTAAGTTTTGTAAAACTCTTTTGGTTGTTGGGTCCATCTTGTCCCCTTCTTCAAGTAGAAACGATTCCATAGCTGCGACTCCCTTCCACATCCATTGTATTTTAATTTTATGTGCTTAGGAGTCGCTCTATGTCTCTTATGATTTTGGAATCTTTAACTTTTGTCCTACGGATATCTCATTACCTGACAGCCCGTTCGCTTGGCGAATCTTTTCAATACCATCTTGGCTTTGATAATAATTCATAGCGATTCGAAAGAGGGTTTCCCCAGGTTGAACGGTATGATAAACTTCCCCTCCTTCGTCTTGAACAGGTGTTTGATTTTGGTTCGAATCCTGTTTCTGTTCTTCAGGCTCTTTTTTAGGGGGCGTTGTCTGCTTATCTTCCTTATTTTCTTTTTCTTCGGCTTTCTTATTTTCCTCTTCTTTTACTTTCTCTTTCAGCTTCTGCTCGTTTTTGTCCGTTTCCTTATCTTTCTGTTCATTTTTTTCTTCTGTATCGGCACTTTTCTCTTTTTGCTCCTTTTCCTCTTCTTGATCTGTATTTTTTTCGGGCGATTCATCACTTACAACTGAATGAATCGTCGTATCTGGAGCGTCCTCAAATAGGATTTCCTCTCCTGAGTGCCCACTAGTCGTTTTAGCAATGGAAATTTTATCTTTATTAGCATAAATCATAACCACGATCGGCATTAATAATAATAGAATGACTAAAGCGAAGGGAATTGAAATCTTTCGCCTCTTTTGGGGCTCTTTTTTCGCTTCCGGTTTTTTCTTATTTTTCCGCCCATGAAGTTCTGCGCGAGATGGAAGCTCACTTTTGTACTCCTCATTTTTTTGTTCAGTCATACTTCATTCCCCACTTTCCGCTTAGTTTTTAAACGAATAGAGATTCCTAACAAAAAATCTATAATAAAATGCATGAATATGACGGGCCATAAAAGCTGACCAGACCACTCAAAAACCAAGCCAATCCAGATACTTAAAACCAAAACATTGACAATTAGGTACCAATGAGCCCAATACCTCATATGAATAATTGAAAAAATAATACTTGCCGGAATTAATCCAAACTTAGTTTGAATGATTCCTCGAAATAGCCATTCTTCTGCAATTGCTATAACCAAAACAAGACCCATCATTTGTACAAAATTAAGGTTTGCGAATATTTTATTATTGATCCCGCCATCGTCATAATAACGTTGCGGAAGACGTTTCATCAAAAATAAATCTAAGCTAACGACTACCAGCCCACTGATTACCCCGATGAATATCCACTTAAAATCCCATTGGAAAACCAAAGAAAATGAGTGCCAATTCTTAAAGAAAAAGGGACTTAAAATAGATGCTAAAATCAAAAGAATCACTTGTGTGAAAATAACACTTAAAATGATCTCTTTATTTGTTAAATTCTTAATCGACTCTGCTTGCTTTTTTCTTTTCATTTCTACTCACTTTTCTAGCAGTATTTTTTGCAATCTCCATTCCCAGGACTGTTTATTATCCTTATGCTTTTCCTTTTTACCTGTAAAATAATAAGTCAAATCCACTTGGCAAATATCGCAACATATATGTGGTGACGGTTGATCTGTTTCTTGAAAGTAGGTTAAAGCCTGCTTACGCCGACATTCTTTTGAGTTGACCCAATTCGACATTTCCCATAACTTGCTCAATTTTAATTGTTTTCGGGCGTTCTTTATATCTATTACTTTACCCGCTTTTTCTGGATGATCACGAAAAGCAGAAAAATAATATTCAAGAAAACGTAGCTGTGTTTCTGTTATTTTTAATTCCGCCATCATTTTTCCGACATCTTTTACATTGGTTAATGACTCATAAGCGTTAATTTGCCAATCATCAGGGAGCTCCTGCTCAATGAGTCGAATCGGTAACATTTCGTCGCCAGATGCATAGAGGAGAAGAGCAATGCTTTCTTGTCCATCTCTACCAGCCCGTCCTATTTCTTGAATATAGGATTCCATCTGACCTGGCATATGATAGTGAATGACAAATCGAATATTCTTCTTATTAATCCCCATGCCAAAAGCACTTGTTGCACAAACGACATCTAATTGGCCACATAAAAATTGCTGTTGAATTAAAATTCGTTGTTCCTGATTTATCCCTCCATGGTAGGCAGCAACATTTCTAATACCATTTAATTGCAGAAAGTCTACAAATTCCTCTGTAAGACGCTTGCTTGAAAAATATATGATTCCCGGCTTTTTAAAATTCCGAACTAATTCTAGCAGCCGCTTCTTTTTTTCTTCATAATGATCATATTTCTCAACAACCATACTAATATTAGGGCGATCGATCGAATAGACATATTCCTTAGGATTATTAAAGCGTAGAAGCTGTTTAATATCTTCACGTACTTCCGGTTGAGCTGTTGCCGTTAAAGCAAGTGTAGGTGGCTTTCCGATTGACAGTCGAATCTTTCCTAAATTCAAATAATCTGTTCGGAAATCATATCCCCATTGAGAAATACAATGGGCTTCATCAATAACAAATAAACTTATTTTAATTTGTTTTAATCGATCTAAAATGCTTTTCATTCCAAGCATCTCAGGTGATAGATAAATAAAGCGATACTTGTTTAATTGCCGGAATGCTTTTTCTCTCATCCGTCCATTTAAAAATGAATTTATGGCTACGACTTTACGTTCGCCCAATATTTGCAATTGTTCAACCTGATCTTGCATTAAGGAGATCAAAGGAGAAACAATTAATACGGAGCCTTCCAAAAGGTAGGCTGGCAATTGATAACATAAAGATTTACCCGTTCCGGTTGGAAGCATCGCTAATACATCATGGCCTTGTAAGACAGCATCGATTATTTCTTCTTGACCTTTATTAAACGTATCATAACCAAAAATTTTGTTTAAAATTTCTTTCTTTGTCATCCTTCTCCCCCTAACCTCGCAAGAGCAAGTCGGATTTGAAAATAATTTGCAGTATGAATTTGTTCTTTAATCGGTTTAAGTTTTTTTACTTTCAATTGCCTAGCTACCGCAACAATTTCCTTTGCCAGTTGAAGATCGATAAAAGGTTCTATAGAAAACGAAGGATCATTCATCGCTATTTCGATTATATGATCTTCAATGGTGCTTTGTTTTAAATTTCGTAAGAATGCCACTTTCTCTACCGTGTTATTCATTGCCAATAATTCCGCTGTTTTTGCGGCTGTGTTTGTTAGGGGGATTTTTTGATATAAATCCTCTACAAGGGAATGCATAACCCGAAACTGATTAGGATTTGCCACAGTCCGCTGTATCCAATAATGAAGAGCATTTAAAAAACGAAAATGATATTCAGATTGCTCCAAACTTAAATATTCGGCTGTCTGCTTATCTGTATACCCGACCATTTGATAGCCACTCAATCTCCAAATGACGGAAACAGGATCTTCTGGAAATGGTGGGGTTAACAAGGTCGACAGTTCTTCATGCAAAGCAGATGCTAGATCACCCTTTTGCTCTTTATGATGGAACAAATAGCGCTTTACCCAGGCTTGAGTATCAGGGTCTCTAGTGACTGGGTAATAACGATTCTCTGCATGATTCATATAGGATAAAGCTTGTACAAGTAAGGTGAGTCTTTTCCACATTTGAATGGTTACATCCTGAAATTTTAATCCATTTAAATATTTGGGAATGGTTACCTTTTCGAAGTACGCTAGATAAGCCTCGCTTCCCTTTTCAGTTACACAACCAATAAGGGTCTTAGGGTCATAATCTACATATTGTTGTTGTATTAAAAATTGAATATCGTGATTGAATTGCAAACGTCGCATATCCGGTAAAGTTTTAAAAAAAGGAGCTAATTGAAAGAGATGAGCATCTTGTAAAGTCTGTGATGACTTTTTCCCTACCAATAGATGATAAATAGAATAAATGGTTCTTTCTCCATTTAGTTCCCACAAACATTTTAATAAAAGTGCAGATAAAAATGTCATCTTTACTAACTCTCTCCTTCCCCCTGTTCTTACAATATTTTACCATGAATGAGGAAATTCGACTACGTCTATCTTATTCTACAAAAAAATACGACAAAATTATCTATTTTCTATAAAAAGCCAAAATTATCGTAAACATTGAAAAGGTGATAAACTAGCTATAAAATAATACTTGAAGTTTTTTTACATCATAGGTACGTATGGATGGAGGGAGTTTCGTGCCGAAGTATACAATTGTGGACCAAGATACGTGCATTGCTTGTGGTGCATGTGGCTTATCGGCACCTGATATATATGATTATGATGATGAAGGGCTAGCCTATGTGATCCTTGATGATAATACTGGAACCGAAGCCGTTCCTGATATATTAGAAGATGATTTAATGGACGCATACGAAGGATGTCCAACAGAATCCATCAAAATAGCGGAAAAACCTTTTGGTGGAGATCCTTTCAAATATGAGGAGTAACACAAGACAAACTATTTTAAACACAAATCAAAACGGAGATGCTAAACAAGGCATCTCCGTTTTGATTAAATATTTTTATATGAAATCTGTTTGCTTACCCAGTTATTTAGACGTTTATAGACAAGTAGAAATACAGCTGCAACGATTAGGCCTTTAATAATATTAAACGGCAAAACAGCTATAACCACTAGTTCCCGTAAAGCCTCATTACTCATTGGTTCCCAACCAGCGAGCCCCATAAACGCTGGTAAAAAAAAGAAGTAATTCAGCACACTCATAAATACAGCCATAAATATTGTACCGATACTGAGTGACACCATTAATCCCCATTTAGCTTTTAAACGTTTATAGACCACATACGTTGGTAAAACAAACAATACTCCTGCAATGAAATTAGACAAATTTCCAACAGGGATTCCTGTGGCACTCCCAGAAATAAAATAGTCTAAAATATTCTTCAATAATTCCACCAGTATTCCCGCCGTGGGTCCAAGTATTAAGGCCGCTAGCAATGCAGGAATATCACTGAAGTCAACCGTTAAATAAGGCGGAAATGGTGGGATTGGAAATTTAATGAGCATGAGCACAAACGCCAAACTACTAAACATTCCAATGATAACAAACGATCTAACATTAAATTTTCTCAAAGATCCTCTCTCCTTAGAGATCCATCCCTCGATGAAGAAAGGTTTGCCTTTATGTAGATGTTCAAAACTCCAATAGCCCTTCATTTGAACACGCACACTTTAAGCTGCCGTAAAATAAAAACCCCCAAAGAATGACTACTTTGAGGGAGAATATCCGGATGCTTAAATAAGCATTTAAACAAAGTAAGTAACATCATGACCATACGAAAAATAGTCATCACAAAAACACACTATCTTTGTTTAAACACAAGGCAACCTTCATCTTCTCCCATCCAGACTATACTGTCGGCTTTGGAATCACACCAAATCCTGCTTCAAAGAAGCTCGCGGGCTTAGAAACCAATGTTTCATTACCGCCGGTCGGGAATTTCACCACGCCCCGAAGATGAATCGTATTTTATTTTCAAATACATTATACAATAGTTACAGCCATTTGTGAAGAGAAGTGCTTATTTTAATACATTAGGAGCTATTGGGACCTCAACAGGCTGTTCAAAATCGAAGCCTTCCCAATGCTGGGGCTCGATTCCTTCAAACTGTACCGATTGGAAACCATACTCTTTGGCTGCGAGTAAAATTCCCTCAATCATCCACATATGTTCTTGCTGATCTCCTTTTGAAAGATCTAGTGATGAATGAAATAGAATTGTAACCTCACGATCCTTTTCCTTGACCACATCAAAATGGATATCTTTTGGAATAATTGTTTGTAGAAAGTCATTAGGACGATCTTTCATGTCATGTAAGGTAGCACTAAAATTGTCCTCAGTCGACCTGCTTTCAGAAACAATATACGCTTCCCCGCTGTCCAATTCATACAAATACTGCGCTCGATGTGGCTGTTTCTCAATTTCTTGATCTTGAACAATCCCATTGTTTCCAAATTCGACAGGATTTCCAGCTTGATCCGTAAATTGAACCGCTTGAATACCTGTATATTGGAATGTATTTTGAATAAAATCGTTTAATCCATTCTGATAACTAAAGTTTTCCCTGAATTCATCATCAATCCTTACACGTGCTGTTGTGGGATTTTCGATCACTATAGAATTTAGAATGGGTTCGATATTCATTAAATCTGGTGCTTTTTTTTGAATGATCGTTGCTTCCTTTTTATACTGCTCAAACCATTCTAATCCTTCCTCTTTTGGCATAAGAATACTAACGGAAACGGGAACTAATCCTCCATCATTAGTCAGACTTGCATAGGTAAATACTTGCTGATTTTCTACGTCTTCTTTATACAGAGCTGTTCTTAGTTGCGATGTTTGCCCTGACTCTTCCTGTGCTTGCATGGTTGAGGAATTGTCATTCAGTTCCATCGCTTTATTTTCGTTTTTCTCGGTAACTATCCCATGACGATCGGCAACCGACGACTCCTTATACGATTGTTGTTGAAATAAGATAGGTGAAACCAATAGAAAGATTAATATGGCAGCAATAGACGATAAAGCAGGAATGACAAGATATCTCTTCTTTCTCTTAGGTTTTTCATCCATATTTTTCTTCACTTTTCGGTAGATTTCTTCTTTTGACCGTAGATCTGTCACTTCTGGCAAGTGATTGATCAATTGAATCATTTTCTTATGCTCCATATCTTCAGGCATGAAATGGACCTCCCTCCTTCGCATGTAATTCCATTTTTGCCCTGAGTGCCTTTAACGCACGGTGTTGAGTTGTTTTGACCTTACTTTCTGACCAACTAAGAGTTTGAGCTGTTTCTGCTACAGAAAAATCATTCATAAATCGCATAATGATGACGAGCCGATGATTCGTTGTGCACATGCCTAAGCAATGAAATAAAAGTTCCACATCCTCATTTTGGATGGTAATATCCTCCGGCAATGGGGATGTGTCTTTTATCCCTCCTCGATCCCAATCAAATTTATCGTACAAACGTTGTTTCCAATTTTTTTGTTTTCTGAAATGATCAATGGCTACATTCTTTGCAATCGAAAAGAGCCATGTTTTCTCACTACTTTTCCCTTCAAAGCGCTCATAAGAACTCATCACCCGAATATAGACTTCTTGTACTAAGTCTTCAGCCTCTTCTCGATTTTTCACCATATAGAATAAAAATTGAAAGAGATCTCGATGATATTGATCGTACAATTCATCAAACACGGAGTCCATTTACTTACCTCCCCCGTCATGTATTAGTCGGTCCTAATTTACAAAGGTTACAAATCTATCTTATAAAGAATACTTTGTATTGCAAGCTTCACTCACAAAAATAACGGATTAAACAACCTTTTCAAGTTATTCAATCCGTTACATTATCCATCGTTTCTTGTGGAACAAGATTTTATAGCAACATTCAACATTTTTCACTTCGTGTTCGGTAAAAAGACGGTAAATGTCGTTCCGACTTCAAGTTTGCTTTGCACTGTTATTTCTCCATTATGGGCATCGACAATATTTTTCACAATCGCTAGTCCTAACCCTGTCCCTGCTTTTCCTCTAGTTCGGGCTTTATCCGCCTTGTAAAATCTTTCAAAAACAAATGGTAAATCCTCTTCCGGAATACCCGTTCCGTTGTCAGATACCTTAATGGTTATACCATGATCATTTCTTGTTTGTGTAACGGTCACACACCCATTCTCAGCAGTATGTCTGATTGCATTATCAATCAAATTGGTTAAGACTTGCTCTATACGATCCGGGTCCATAGAGAACAGCTGATTATCATTTAACTGACATTTTAATTTTACATGTTTTTCCTTCGCTATACCACCAAATTTATGCATAATTCGTTGAATAAATGTACCAATTTCTAGATTCTCATAATTTAAGGACATATGGCCTGCTTCCATTTTAGCAAGATCTAATAATTCATTCACAAGCCGACCGATTCGTAAAGATTCATCATAAATAATCTTAGCTAATTCTTTCTTTTCCTCTTCTGAATCGACGATATCGTCAATAATCGCCTCACTATATCCTTGAAGCATAGAAATCGGAGTTCTTAATTCATGCGAAACATTGGAGACAAAATCACTTCTTAATTTATCAAGTCGTCTTTCTTCTGTCATATCGCGTATAACCGCGACAGCCCCTCTAACGCTTTGCTGATCCTGTGTATATAAGGGACTAACAATGACAACATAATAGCGACGACCTTGAATATTTAATTCCTCTGTCTGTTCTGTCTCACCCGATATCGCTTGTGCTAACAGATCAGCCAGTTCACCTGGGATTGAACTTTTACTGTTTCGCCCTTCATTATGCCATTGCTGCAAGAAGCGTTCCGCAGGTGGATTAGTAATCAATATATCTCCACTCTTACTAAAAGTCATGACTCCGTCCGCCATACTATTTAATATACTTTTAAGCTGTTCTTTTTCCTGACTTAAAACATTCATATTGATTTTCAATCTTTTGGCCATTTGATTGAAAGCAATGGCTAACTCTCCAATTTCATCATGACTTAAAAATGGAACTTTTGTGTCAAATTCACCTTTTGACACCTGGAAAGCCGCCTCTTTCATCTTTCTTAATGGAGCTGTAATTTTAGTAGAAAGGAAAAAAGCAAAAAAAGTTGTCAAGATAATAGCAATTCCTGCGGCAAGTAGAATGATTCTTGTCGTTTTCTGTGTCATGTCCTTTAATACTGATAAAGATTGATAAATAAAAATAGCCCCATTTTGTTCATTAATTTGGAAAGGGGCTGCCGCCACAATAATATTCTCATACCGACTTCCTTTGTTCGGATATTCAGTCTGCGAAATTTCCTTTACTATATGTTTTTTATTGGAAAAAACTTTCATTAAGTCCTGGTCATTTAATAAGTTTCTTGCTGATTTTCTATCTTGTTTCGGGTCATCTGGTGAAAGGCGAAAATCCTCCTCATTATAGGCAATGACCACCCCTAAAGGTTTGTCCACTATTTCAAAAACAATTTCTTCCCCTAGTCCGTCACCAGCATGAGCTTCCAGAATACGAGAAACTTTATTTGCCTGATTCGCCAATTCCTGTTCAATTTGGCTTACATGATATTTTTCGAAAAACTCAAGAAGTAATATGGTTAAGATGATTAAAACGAAGGAAACCAATACAAGAATCGTCATCCATAGTTTCCCTACTACACTTCTCCAAAGCCTCATTCATTTGCCTCAAATTTATACCCTACGCCCCACACAGTTACAATCATCCCTGCCGCTTTTTCGGAGACTCGGTTTAATTTTTCACGGAGTCTTTTTACGTGGGTATCGACTGTTCTTAAGTCACCAAAAAATTCATATTGCCATACTTCTTTCAATAACTGTTCACGATCAAACACTTTGTCAGGCGATTTTGCTAGAAAATGAAGTAGTTCATATTCTTTTGGTGTTAAGTTCACTTCTTGACCATTTGCGGTAACGCGATGGGCATCATGGTCAATCGATAAATAAGGATAGACAATGATGTCCCGCGCCGTCGCAGTAGTACCTTTGTAGCCTGTTTGTGAGGATCGTCTTAAGATCGCCTTTACTCTTAATACTACTTCACGAGGACTGAATGGTTTTACGATGTAATCATCGGCACCTACTTCAAATCCTTGCACTCTGTTCGATTCCTCCCCTTTGGCCGTTAGCATAATAATCGGAGTGTCTTTTTGCTCTCTTATCTCATTACAGACCTCAATACCATCTTTTCCCGGCATCATTAAATCTAGCAGAATACAATCATAATCATGTTCCAAAGCTAATTCTAAGGCAGCATTTCCATCACCAGCTTCTTCAATGACATAATTTTCTCGTTCCAAATACATCCTAAGCAATCTACGAATACGATCTTCATCATCTACTACAAGAATTTTCACTTGCTGATTCATTATGTAACCTCCCTTAATAATCCGGCTATTCTAAGCATCAGATAAGAAAAAGGCTCGCACTTTGCGGGTGTGAGCACTTTTTCGCTATATCTGTACCTCTGATATGTTTTATCTACTCTTTATACTCCCATCTCTATTTTACGCATAGGAATGCAATCCAGCAAGGATGAGGTTCACAAAGATGAGATTAAATAAAATGATGGCAAAACCAATCACGGCAAGCCAAGCTGATTTTTCCCCATGCCAGCCTACGGATAATCGTAAATGTAAGAAAACCGCGTAAAACAAGAAGGTGATGAGTGCAAATACCTCTTTGGGATCCCATCCCCAAAAACGTGTCCAGGCAATTTGTGCCCAAATCATGGCAAAAACAAGTCCTCCAAGACTAAATACTGGAAAACCAATAAGAACAGATCGATAACCAATCTCATCCACTAAATCTAAATTCACTTTTTTAGTTAATGGCTGAAAGACAGCACTGATTTTCTTTCTGAAGATTAACCGTAATAATAGGTATAATATCGTTCCAACAAGTGTACTCCAAATCACGGTATTGAGCTTTTGGGCATTAATAAGCGCAGGCATTTTCACTAATGGCTCCATGCCATTCCCACCAATTTTTTCCGCTTCATGGGGTCCGACAATAGCAGGCAGCTGATAATGAGCTTCCAATGTTTTGCCTTCCCGATTGACCCAACTAAAGTCGGTTTGATAATGAGCCATCGAAAATGACGTTGTTATAATAATAAAACCGAGCGTGACAACTAATAAGTACATAATAAATTCAAGTGAAAAGGATTTAAGACCTCGCTTCGATGTATCTACCACCTTTAATAGGTATATAAGACCGGCAATAAAACTAATTGATAAAATGGCTTGCCCAATAGCAGCTGTTGAAACATGGATAATTAACCATTCACTTTGCAACGCTGGAATGAGCGGTGCAATATCCGAAGGAAACATACTTGCATAAGCAATAATGAGCATAGCAATTGGTAAAGCAAAGAAACCTAAAACATTCAACCGATAGATAAAATAAATTAATATAAAGGCTCCTACTAACATCATGCCAAAGAATGTTGTGAATTCAAATAAGTTGCTGAGCGGGATATGTCCACCTGCAATCCAGCGCGTAATAAAATATCCTAATTGGGCAATAAACCCTACAATTGTAATCGTGATCGCGATCTTCGACCACATATTTGTTCCCTTTTGTTTTGCTCTTCCTCTTTTATCACGTATTGCCCCTCCGAAGAAAAAGACGGCCACTAAGTACATTATAAAGGCGATATTTAAAAGATAACCGCTTATCTGTACTAAATTAGACATTTGTATTCCTACTTTCTTTTTTTACTTTAGTTTTTTCCTCACGTTGATCAAGAGGTTCTGGCACGGAGGTATCTTGGAGAATGGTCGCTACTTCACGCCTTAAACCAAACCAGTTTTTATTCGTGTGACCAGCTATTATGATATCTCCATTCTTATTTTGTAGCCAAATACGTCGATGATTCCAATAGGATCCTTGTATGACTCCAATCATAAAGATTGCGCCACCGATCGCTAGAATCCACAAAGTTAAATCTTTCCTGACGGTTAAAATCGTTGCATTGCGGGTGGTTACATTTTTAAACGCCATCTTATAATCTGTTTCCCCCAACAACTCTGTTGTTCGCATAATCTCTACAAAACTATTTTCCCCTTCAGGGTGATCGGGAGAAATCATATTAAAGATAAAGGCTGGGTTATCTGGAACAGCAGAATTTGTCTGCGGTTCTCCCGTCTTGTCAATCCCAGAAAAATCAGGGTAGTATCCTAGCAATTCGACCTTATAGCCATGTCCAAGATCATACTCTTTCTGGGGATCGAATAAATCAATCGTGATTTCTCCTTTTGCTTCATCCGTTTCTTTGTTTACAAGTTCAAACGTCATAGCCTTTAATTCATTTAATTTATATTCTGTTTGATATACCGCATAATGATCAAACTTTAAAGGCTCGTTTACACGAATCTCAGCAGTTTTTCTCTCTTTTAATTCATCTTCAGAACCTACGGGTTGTTCAGGATCCCTTTCATACAGGACGACATTGGATTGAAAGTTTTTTGCCACCCCTCCTACTCGGTCAAGGGCATTATCGAAAACATCTTTATCCTTTCCTTTTTCATATGTTTCAAGAATGAACTTTTTATTTTCTAAAACATATTGCTTATTTGTACCCGGTATAATCTTTTTTTCCCCTTCGCGGAGCCACATCGTTTCATCTACATACATTCCAGGTACAAAACGTAGCATCGCGCCAAGTAAGAAAATAATTAAGCCGATATGATTTACATAAGGTCCCCAACGAGAGAAGCGTCCTTTTTCTGCCAAAATCTGGCCATCTTCTTCTCGTATTTTATATCTTTTTTCTTTCATTCTTTGTTTGATCAATTCAAAATCGCGCTTTGTTTCATCCGTTTCTTGAACGCGATTGTACAGCCTTTGCCGCTTTAAAAAACCTTCATGACGGCTTACTCGCTGATTTTTCAAAGCACGGTATAAAGGGATAAATCGATCAAGACTACAAATAACGAGTGAAACCCCAATCGAAGCAATTAGTAATAAATACCACCACGAGCTGTATAAATCATAAAGCCCGAATACATAGTATAATGTCCCAAAGAACCCATACTTTTCTGTATAGTATGTGGATGGATCGGCATTCTGAGGTATGTACATAACTTGGGGGAAAATCGTGCCAAAAGATGAGATCACCAATGTAATGACGATTAACCAAACGCCGACCTTTACAGAAGAAAAGAAATTCCATACCTTATCAATGAATTTTTGATTATACGTTTGGGATCTTCTGGCACTACCTTCATAACGCATATCATGCAGTTTTTCCTTTTTGGCCTGGTCGGTCAGCGCCCTTCCACAAGATTCACAGAGGATAGTCCCAATGGGATTAATATGCCCACATTCACATTTTATTTCATTCATTGCTTCAAAACTCCTTATTCCGGCTTGATACGCTCCATCATCGCCTTAATTCTCCCCTCAGGTAACTGACCTTCCACAATGTCAACAATGACACCATCTGAATCAATGATGATAGTTGCCGGTAATTTATAAATATTATAAAGTTCTATAACATCTTTGCTTTTATCCTCTAATATTGGAAAATCTAAATCCTGCTTATCCAAAAAATTATCAATTAATAAAGTGGAATCTCCCATATTAATCCCTAGAACGGCAACTCCCTGATCCTTATACTCATTATATTGAGTATTAATATGAGGCATTTCTACTTTACAAGGTTTACACCATGTCGCCCAAAAGTTAATGAACACACCTTTTCCCTTATATTCCGATAGCTGATGCTTATTGCCTTCCATATCTGTAAGGACGAAATCAGGAGCTTTATCCCCTATTGCAATTTTTGCTTTATCTTTCGTTAAACTTGCATAAAGGGTAAATGCTACAGCAGCAAATAAAACAACTAATATAACTGTCCGCATCCAGAGACGTCTTTTCTTTTTCACTGACATCTTTCTTCTCCCTCCTTGCCACCACAATTATACACCTTAGTTTTTACTAGTAATGTCAATGGTTTTGAAGTTTATGTGAAACTTCCCTTAATAGTTTGAACTCGTATTTTAGATGTGGCCAATTTTCCCAGTTTGCGCCAATGTACGCAAATGTTTTACTTCGTGCAAGGTTAATTCTCTTGATTCACCTGCATTCAATCCATGTAAGTTCAAAGAACCATATTGTTCCCTTTTTAATTTCATGACTGGGTGGCCAATGGCTTCCAACATTCTCCGAACCTGCCGATTTCTGCCTTCATGCAAAGTAACTTCGATAATAGCCGTTCCCTTTCGCTTATCCAAAGAAGTTAAATTCACTTTTGCTGGAGCTGTTTTTCCGTCTTCTAAATGGATTCCTCTCTCTAGCTTTTTTAAAGCTTCTTTCGCTGGGATTCCTTTCACCTTCGCAATGTACACCTTTTTTACTCCATAACGGGGATGGGTAAGCAAATTTGAAAACTCTCCATCATTTGTTAGGATTAACAATCCAGAGGTATCGTAATCAAGTCGACCAACAGGATAAATTCTTTCTTCTATATTTGGAAAAAAATCCGTCACCACTTTCCTTCCTTTATCATCTGAAACGGCGGAAATCACTCCGCGTGGTTTATAGAGAAGAAAATACTTTTTTTCTTCTTGTACAACTGGGACCTCATCCACCTCAATTTTGTCCGTAGTAGAAACTTTCGTGCCTAACTCTTTGATGGTTTTCCCATTTACCTTTACTCGTCCATTTAAAATAAGCTCTTCTGCCTTTCTTCTTGAAGCAATACCAGCGTGAGCTATTACTTTCTGCAATCGTTCCATTTTTTCTTCACCTCGTGGCTTTTCTGTAAGAATTATTACACATATACCCTAAAATTCAAAGAAAGAGAACCGATTACAGTCAAAAAAAACAACAATCATGTCCAGTTTATGAACTGAACATGATTGTTGCAATTAGAATGGCTGCGGATATACCGGCTAAATCAGCTAGTAAACCTACTTTTAAAGAATCTCCCATTTTTTTAATGCCAACAGCGCCAAAATAGACCGTTAACACATAAAAAGTCGTGTCTGTACTTCCTTGTAAAATAGATGCCATCCTACCTAAAAGTGAATCAGGACCATGGACAGAAATCATATCTGTCATTAATCCCAATGCTGCATTGCCAGAGATTGGACGAATAAAGGCCAAGGGAACAATTTCTGCTGGAACACCGATTAAATCTAGTACTGGACGAATTAGCTGAATAAAGAAACCAAGAGCTCCTGATGCCCGAAAAATAGTAATGGCGACCAACATACCAATTAAAAAGGGAATGATAGAAATCGCAATCTTGATCCCTTCTTTCCCACCCTCCACGAAATTTTCATAGGCTGGTTTTTTCTTCCAAAGGCTATGGACCAGAATGATGGCAATCATCAGCGGAATGATCCATAAGGACACGGCAGAAATGATTTGCATCATTTACTTCTTCACGCCCTTTCTGGTTCGACGTCTATAAAAATAGCGATCTGCGATAATCGCTACGGCCGTCGCACAAATTGTTGCCATTAGGGTCGGCCCAACAATTTCTGTTGGATTTGCAGAGTCATAGTTCATACGGATCGAAATAACCGTTGTAGGAATTAGGGTTAAACCGGATGTATTTAAGGCGAGAAAGGTAATCATCGATCGACTAGCCGTGTCCTTCCCCCCGTTGAGTTCCTTTAACTGCTCCATTGCTTTTATTCCCAAAGGTGTCGCTGCATTGCCCAACCCTAACATATTCGCAATAATATTCGATAAGATATAAGCCGCCGCGGGATGATCTGGAGGAATTTCAGGGAAAAGTTTTAATACAATCGGTTTAAATAAAGCTGACAGTTTATCTAACAACCCACTTTCCTGTGCAATCCTCATCATTCCTAGCCAGAATACTAGGACGCTAATTAGGCCTATACAGATCGTAACTGCTTCATTTGCAGATTGAAAAATTGCTTCATTAACTTCCTTCATCGTTCCGTTGATCGCGGCGAAGACTAATCCAATTAACGTCATCACAATCCATATATAATTAATCATGTGCATCTGCCCTACTAAACATTAGATTTTTAAAATGATCCCACCAATTTTCATTCTTACGATTTTCTTCTTCTAAGTAAATCGTTTCTTTTATTACAGGTTTATCTTGCAAATACATAATTGCGGCACCGGCTTTTCCCTTTTGTAATGTTTTTAATTGATTTGCCGGCAACAGTTTATATTCCATTCTCACTTCATCTACCTCTTCCTCAGATAAAGGGTAAACGATCGAATCTTGGAGGATAAATTTTTTCCCTTCCATTCCCTCTATATTTAAAGCTAAAGAACCTTTCGGCAAAATTGTTTTGTGTGAATACGTTTTAAAGCCATACTCATACATAGAAATATGATCTGTCCAATCATCTGGGGCATTTAATGTCACGGCAATTAAATCCTTACCATCCTTAGAAGCTGTCGTAATTAATGTCCGTCCCGCCCTTTTCGTAAAGCCTGTTTTCCCACCGGTGCAATACTCATATTTCTCTGTTAACAGCCGGTTTTTATTTCTCCATTTATGTGTGCCATTTTCCCTTGTGAGGGTATATGATTTTGTACCTGAAATTTCCTGGAATTTTGGATTCATCATTGTATAGCGGGTTAGTAAGGCCATATCGTAGGCCGTTGAGTAATGTTCTTCATGATCATCTAATCCATGTGGGTTCGCAAATACAGTATGGGTCATGCCGATCTCCGCAGCTTTTTGATTCATTAGAAAAACAAATCCCTCGACACTCCCTCCGACATGCTCTGCAATGGCCGTTGCTGCATCATTTCCCGAGCGCAACATTAATCCATAAACAAGGTCCTCTAATTTAATTTTTTCTCCTTGTTGTAAATAAATTGAGGAGCCTTCTGTATACACAGCTCTTTTACTAACAGTCGTCATTTCATCCATTTTTCCTGATTCTATCGCCAAAATAGCGGTCATTACCTTTGTAATAGAGGCAATGCGATGGATTTCGTCAGCATCGTGCTCATATAAAACTCGTCCTGTTTCTTGTTCCATTAAAATCGCCGCAGAGGCACTTACCGAAACAGCTCCAGCATTTTTCGGAAGCATACCTACCTGCAAAATCATGACCCAGACAATGGCTACTAATATACGTTTTCTAGCTTTCATTCACTCGCTCCCCAATACTTGACCTAACCATTTTTCAATATTTAGAAATGGTCCTTCACTGCATTTACAGCGAACTTCATTCTTTTTTTGAATGTCCCTTGTTTACACGTTGATTCTATTTGTACAAGTTTATGCCCTTTGTTTTTTGATATGATAAAAATAAGGAAAATCGTTTATACAGAAATTTTTTTGGGGGAAATTCCTATATTTTTGTAGAGTAGAAAACAGGAATTAGATATTGTCCTCTTTGTCCTCGGGGTTCAGAGTTTTCCACCTTACTAAGCCAGACAAGAGGGCAATTCCTTTTCCTGTCCCCCCTCATCAAACCGTACGTGAAG